>JANNUW010000494.1:0-10964 GCA_031414095.1 Hyphomicrobium sp.
CTTTGCACTAGCCATGACACTAATCCTGAACTCGAATTCTGCGCTCGGTAGTCAAAACGCGCGCTACCTTGAAAAGGTTGCGCGGCTCTTTCACCATATTTGATGTGAAACGGACACAGGTCAAGATATTTGACGAGACGCGCTTGACAAAACAGAAATTGCTGCGTTGCGAAGAGGCTGAGTCTCGGCATTGGCGCTCCACGCGGCCATCGAAATCGTACAGATTTCAATGAAACGTGCTTGCGTTGCGAGCCCGCCGGGTCAAACATGAGCCGGTCGCGCTCCTCTCGAGGCGCGAGGCGCGCGATCGTTCGCGCGCGGGCTTTTTTTTCGCGCCCTCCGTCCCCCCAATGCGCCTTTCGCGTAAGGCTCTTTTCATAGGGAGCCACATGAGGAGGAGGACACCATGGGACAATCCAGCGTAGGCACTGCTCAATCGGGCTCGCAAGACAGGGCGGGTAAAGCGGGCACCGCCGCACCACGCAGCGCCCGTTGCATCGCTTTGATCGGGCCATACCTGTCGGGCAAGACGACGCTGCTGGAGGCGATCCTGGCAAGAACTGGCGCTGTCACGCGGCAAGGCTCGGTCGCAGCAAAAAGCACGGTCGGTGACAGCTCTCCCGAAGCGCGCGATCACGGCATGAGCGTTTCGATTAATGTGGCCGACGTTTCGTTTCTGGGCGACACGTTCACGTTTATCGATTGCCCCGGCTCCATCGAATTCCAGTACGAGGGTGCGGTATCGTTGACGGCGTGCGACGCAGCCGTCGTTGTCTGCGAACCCGATCCCAAGCGCGTGGCCGCCCTTCAACTCATCCTCAAATCTCTCGAAGACCGCGGCATCCCGCATTTTCTGTTTCTCAATAAGATCGACAGTTTTTCGACGCCGGTGCGCGACATCATTCCGTTTCTGCAGCCCGCGTCCGCTAAACCGCTCGTGCTGCGCCAAATACCGATCTGGGAGAACGGCATCGTCACCGGCTTCGTCGACCTCGCCTCCGAGCGCGCCTATGTTTATCGCGAGCACGCAGAGTCGCAGATCATCGATTTGCCAGGTGCTCTCAAGGATCGCGAGAAAGAAGCCCGCTTCCATATGCTGGAACAACTCGCCGATTACGACGACGCGCTCATGGAAACCTTGCTGTCGGACATGCCGGCGCCCAACGATGTGGTTTTTGACGATCTCGCCAAGGAGTTACGTGAAGGCTTGATTTGTCCAGTGCTGTTGGGCAGTGCGCAGAACGGCAACGGCATTTTGCGGCTCTTGAAAGCACTGCGCCACGAGGTGCCGTTTGTGTCTGAGACCGCCAAGCGGCTGGACCTCGAAAATGCCAAGTCGTCGGCTTACGTCATGAAAACGCTGCATACCGGGCATGGCGGGAAGCTGTCACTGGCGCGCGTTTTAACCGGCCAGCTCGCAGACGGCGCCACCATTACGGGGGCCGATGGCAGAGACGAACGCGTGGCCGGCGTCTTTACCGTCAAAGGCGAAGAGCCTGTCAAACGTGCAACCGCACAGGCGGGCGATACGGTGGCACTTGGCCGTCTCGAGCATATCAAAACCGGCGAGACGATCACGACAGAGAAGTCGATAGCGCAGGTGAAGGGGCCGGGTGTGCCCGAGCCTGTGCTGGCAGCCGGTCTTGGTCTCAAGGATCGAAAAGACGAGGTCAAGCTGTCGGCGGCGTTGGCCAAGCTCGTCGAAGAAGATCCCTCATTGACGCTCGAACACAATCGCGAGACTCATCAGATATTGCTCAAGGGGCAGGGCGAGATGCATTTGCGGGTGGCCTTTGAAAGGCTCGCGCGCAAATACGCCGTGTCGGTCGAGCGCTTGAAGCGGCAAGTGCCCTACAAAGAAACCATCAAGAAAAGCACCGAGATCCGCGGCCGCCATAAAAAGCAGTCGGGCGGTCACGGCCAGTTCGGCGACGTGGTGCTGACGATCGCGCCGCTGCCGCGCGGTTCTGGTTTCAAATTCGGCGACAAGATCACGGGCGGCGTTGTGCCCAAGAACTATATTCCGTCGGTCGAGATCGGCGTCGCCGACTATTTGAAAACCGGCCCGCTCGGTTTCCCGGTGGTCGACGTCGCGGTCACGCTGACGGATGGCTCGTATCACACGGTCGATAGCTCCGACATGGCCTTTCGTCAGGCCGGGCGGCTCGCCATGAGCGAAGGTATGCCCAAGTGTGCGCCGGTCTTGTTGGAGCCGGTCATGGCGGTCGATATCTCGGTGCCGTCAGATGCGACGGCGCGCATCAACGGCATCATCTCGCAACGGCGCGGGCAGATCCTGGGCTTTGACGGGCGCGAGGGCTGGCCCGGCTGGGACGTCGTCTCAGCGCATATTCCTGAGTCCGAAATGGACGATCTCATCATCGAGGTGCGATCGGTCACATCGGGCACGGGCACCTACACGGCGCGCTTCGATCATCTCTCAGAGTTGACCGGGCGCTTGGCCGATAACGTGCTCGCGGGGCACAAGCTGGCGGCCGAGTAGATGCGAGGCTCCTCTCTCCATCGCTTTCGCATGGAGAGAGGGACAAACTCAAAACTCGACTTCCAAGCCCCATTTCAGCGCGGCATCGGCCGTGTCGTCGTTGAGGCCGAACAGGACGCCGAGAGCCATGGTGACTTCGCTGCCGCCGTCGTCATCACCGCCCTCGTTCGCATCTTTTTCGCCGCCTGAACGCGAGGCGTTCAATCCGCCGGCATCAAACGTGTAGTACATAACTGGGCCAACGCGATGCTGATCCTGATCGCCAAACAGCAGGGCCTCTTCGCTCGGCGTGCCGCTGTCCCCGAGCCGGTTGACAGCACCATAGCCCTCAATGGCGAACGCGAACTTTTCATTGACCTGATAGGCCGCCTGCCACTGGTATTCGAAGCTCCAAAGATCATCGGGAAAGACGCCGTTGGCCGGATCGCTCTCGCCGCCCCACAGATGCCCGATCAACGGATTGAGTGTTACCGACCATGGGCCGTGCGCGGCTTTGATAATAGGCCCGGCCGAGAAGTGATTCGCATCACCCTTGAGTAACGCCGGCTCGAGCTGGCCATACAGCCCCAAGCCCACGCCGTTTCCTTGCAGAGGAAGAAGGATTGCCGTGCCCTCGAACTGAAGGGAGGTGGCTTTGAGGCTACCGAAATTTTCCGCTTCGCTCAGCGACGATGGATCGTCAACGCGTTCCTGCTCGAGTTCGACGCCGACCGACAGCTGTAAGGAGTCAGTGACGCCATACCCCAACTCGATGTTGTGGCGCTGGCGATTGACCTCGTTTTCGTCGAACACGAACTCGGCCGGCGCTCCGGGGTCGCGCTGAAAGCGGCGGGACGGCTGTCCGAAATAGGTATCGCCGTTGTACTCGAACTCGACGCCGCCCTTTTCGATCTCGAGCCCCTTGATCTCGAATTGCGCAGCTGCCGGTTGCAATCCAGCGCTCCAAGCCACGAGGAGTGCAAAGGTAAAAATCAGAAAAGGCCGCATCGTCATCATGTTTACCAAGCGTTTCGAATCAGAATGCTACTCATAATGTTTGCAGCAAAGCTGGCAGCGGCGTCCATAGGCCTTCACTGCGCCCCGCATTTGTTACAATGTAACGTAGTTGCAAATGCCATAGTCACGAGTGATAGACAAGTGGAGTTGCGGGATTTGCGCCGTATTGATGCGCGGGCAACACACCGCCGCGCGAGACGGCAGGGATCGCAGATGAGGCGACGCTGCAGATCGATGGAGTTCTTGGCTGTCATGAAGACGCGAATATATAAGGCCCGTGCTGCTTGCGTTTCGGCGGGTAAAACGAGCTCTGTCGTGGCAACGCTGGGTCTTGCAGTGGCCTTATTGCCAGCCGCTTCCCTCGCGCAAACGCCGGTTGCGCCCAATTTTTCGCTTAACGCGGCGGGCGCGATGCCCGGCATCACTGTCGAGCTCAACAAGCTCGAGCAGCAAGACAAGGCCTGCCGCGTCTTCGTTGTCACCGGCAATGCGAGTGACAAAAACTATGAAAGTTTGAAACTCGACCTCGTCATCTTTCAGCCGTCGGGCGTGATCGACCGGCGCGTCACGATCGATCTGGCGCCCGTTAAGGCAGCCGGGCGGTCCGTCAAACAATTCGATTTCGATCAGCTCGCCTGTGACAAAGCCGCGAGTTTTTTGATTAACGGCATCGTCGACTGTAAACCGTATGCGGGCGCGGCCGGCTGCACGGTTCCGCTCACCGTCAAATCGCTCGTCAGCGGTGTGGCTTTGACGAGTGAGTGACGTCGGAGTCCTTCGCCGGTTCGATTTTCGTGAGCGTCATGATCGCATGCCCGGACAAAGCACCGTAGGTTGGCGTCAAGCGCCGCACGCCCGGCGTGTGGCGCGCGACCCAACATGTTTGTACTTGGCCCGTGAAGTGTTGGGTCGCGCTGCGCTTGACCCAACCTACGGTTCAACGTTGAAGCACCGCTGCTAAATCCACCCTGGATGTCACAACAAACTTCGAAGCGGAGGCCTGGATACGGTCGAGAACTGGGTGAGCAGGGTCGTCAAAGCCAGCAGCGTCACGAAAGTGAGCTGCAATGGCTTCGATTTCATCATCAGAGCGAGATGTGACGGCTTGCGGCGGAAGTCCTTCGTCGGTCATGGCTTTGACGGTCCTTGATTCATGAACACCCACTCGTGCCCCCGCACGTGTCGCACTTCAAACATGTCCCATTCCGCACCATCGTGAAGTTCTGGCATTCGGAGCACGACACGCCTTCGTAGCCGCGGATGCGGGCTTCGGCGACGCGGCTGGCGGCGCGGTCGCGGTTCTGGCGGGCGGCTTGAACTTCGAGTGACTGTTGCACCGATTGCAGATTGGCCAGCACGCGTTCGCCATGCTGCGTCGGGCTTTCAGTCGCAACGCCGCGGTCAGCATTCGGCGCAGCCTCAGACTTGAGCGCGGTTGCACCGTCGAATTTATGCGCGGTCGCGCCCGAGTTCGAACCGTAAAGTGCCGTCACATCGTGCTGCATTTGCACAGCACCGCCGTTCGTGCCCGCGCCGATGCCGCCCCCGTTGCCAGCGGGGTGCGCGTGCTTAGGGACCAGCCGCACCGTCGTTGCGCCGCGCATCAGGCCTTTCGACACCATGCGCGAAACGCTTTCGGGTAACTCGAGATCGAGCTGAGCGTCGGTCGCGTCGTCGCCCGATCCCAGACCCGTCTCGCCGACGATTTCGCGCGGGTCGACATGCGCCAGATCATGACGCGAGAGATACGATACCGCCAACTCGCGGAAGATGTAATCGAGGATCGAGGTCGCGTTCTTGATCGTCTCGTTGCCCTGAACGAGGCCCGCCGGTTCAAAGCGCGTGAAGGTGAACGCCTCCACGTATTCTTCGAGCGGCACGCCGTATTGCAGGCCGAGCGAAATGGCGATGGCGAAGTTGTTCATGAGAGAGCGGAACGCCGCGCCCTCCTTGTGCATGTCGATGAAGATCTCGCCGAGTTCGCCGTTGTCGTATTCGCCGGTGCGCAGATAGACCTTGTGACCGCCGACGGTCGCCTTCTGGGTATAGCCCTTGCGGCGGCCCGGCATTTTCTCGCGCTCTTGGCTCTTGATGTAGACGATGCGCTCGACGATTCTTTCAGCCATCGCGCTCGCACGCGTGTTCATCGGCTTGTCGGCCAGCATCTCGGCGCTGTCGTCGTCATCGCCGAGCACCTGGCTGTTGAGCGGCTGCGAAAGTTTCGAGCCGTCGCGATAAAGGGCGTTGGCTTTGAGCGCGAGCCGCCAGGACAGCATGTAGCTCTCCTTGCAGTCATCGACGGTGGCGTCGTTGGGCATGTTGATGGTCTTCGAGATAGCGCCTGAAATAAAGGGCTGGCTCGCCGCCATCATGCGGATGTGGCTCTCGACCGAGAGATAGCGCTTGCCCTTGCGACCGCACGGATTGGCGCAGTCGAACACATGGTAGTGCTCGGGCTTCAAGTGCGGCGCGCCTTCGAGCGTCATGGCCCCGCAGACGTGCTCGTTGGCCGCTTCGACGTCTTTCTTCGAGAATCCAAGATGCGTGAAAAGATCGAACGCCGGATCGTTGAGCTTTTCGGCCGGAACGCGCAGCGTGCCGGTGAGAAACTCTTCGCTCAGGGTCCACTTGTTGAACACGAACTTGATGTCGAACGCTGTCGCCAGTCCGCTTTCCACCTTGGCCAGCGCCTCGCTGGTGAAGCCCTTGGCTTTGAGCGTCGTGTGGTTGATGGCGGGCGATTGGCCGAGCGAGCCGTGGCCCACGGCGTAGGACACGATTTCCGCGATTTCGTGCGGCCGGTAACCGAGCGTCGTCAAAGCTTCAGGCACGGCCTGGTTGATGATCTTGAAGTAACCGCCGCCGGCGAGCTTCTTGAACTTGACGAGTGCGAAGTCGGGCTCGATGCCGGTCGTATCACAGTCCATGACGAGGCCGATGGTGCCGGTCGGCGCCACGACGGTTGCCTGCGCGTTGCGGAATCCGTGTGCCTGACCAAGACCGATGGCATTATCCCAGGCGCGCTTGGCGGCTTCGATCAGGCGCTTGTCGGGGCAGTTGGCGTGATCGAGCGGCACGGGCGCGATGGCCAGTTTTTCGTAACCGCCACGTTCGGCGTAGGCCGCCTTGCGGTGGTTGCGAATGACGCGCAGCATTTCGAGCTTGTTGGGCTCATAGCCGGGGAAGGGGCCGAGTTCCTTGGCCATTTCCGCCGATGTCGCATACGAGACGCCGGTCATGATGGCCGAGATGGCGCCGCAGATGGCGCGGCCTTCGTCGGAATCGTACCCGATGCCCGAGGCCATGAGGAAGCCGCCGATGTTGGCAAAGCCGAGGCCCAAGGTGCGATAGCGGTACGAGAGTTCGGCGATTTGCTTGGACGGGAACTGCGCCATCAACACTGAGATTTCGAGAACGACGGTCCACAAACGGCAGGCATGTTCGTATGCTTCGATGTCAAATTCGGCAGCTGGTATCCGTGCGCCTGAAGCCATCGCTTCTTCACTGCGGCTGCCGATTGCCGATTGCCGGTTGCCGTCTTTTCGAAACGTCATCAGGTTCATCGACGCGAGGTTGCACGCGGTGTCATCGAGGAACATGTATTCCGAGCACGGGTTCGACGCGCGGATCGGGCCCGAGTTGGGGCAGGTGTGCCAGTCGTTGATGGTCGTGTGGAACTGAATCCCGGGATCGGCCGATGCCCAGGCAGCATGGCCAATCTGTTCCCACAGGTCGCGGGCGCGCAATGTCTTGGCGGCCTTGCCATCCTTGCGGGCGGTCAAGGTCCAGTCTTGATCTTCGTTGACGGCATTGAGGAAGGCGTCGGTGACGCGCACCGAGTTGTTCGAGTTCTGGCCCGATACGGTCAGATAGGCTTCCGAATCCCAATCGGTATCGTAGGTCGCGAAATCGATGTCCTTGTAGCCCTGCTTGGCAAACTGAATGACGCGCAAAACGTAGTTCATCGGCACGCCGTCACGGCGCGCGTCCTTGATGGCAGCTTTCAACTTGGGATTCTTGGCCGCATCGAAGCAGCGCTCGTCTTTGCCTGCCTCCGGCAGGACGCCATCCGCTTCACAGTTGGAGCAGGCCGTCATGACAGCCTTCAAACGCTTCTGGCAAATCTTCGAGCCCGTCACGAGGGCCGCAACCTTCTGCTCTTCCTTCACCTTCCAGTTGATGTATTCCTCGATATCGGGATGATCGACGTCGACGACGACCATCTTAGCGGCGCGCCGTGTGGTGCCGCCCGATTTGATGGCGCCAGCCGCGCGATCGCCGATTTTCAAAAAGCTCATGAGGCCAGACGAACGGCCACCGCCCGACAACCGCTCATCGGCGCCGCGCAGCGACGAGAAGTTCGAGCCAGTGCCCGAGCCATATTTGAACAGGCGCGCTTCACGCACCCACAAATCCATGATGCCGTTTTCGTTGACGAGGTCGTCGTTGACCGACTGGATGAAGCAGGCGTGCGGCTGGGGATGCTCGTAAGATGACGCCGAGACGGTCAGCTTGCCCGTCTCGTGGTCGACATAATAGTGGCCTTGGCCGGGGCCATCGATGCCATAGGCCCAATGCAGGCCGGTGTTGAACCACTGCGGCGAGTTGGGCGCCGCCATCTGCATGGCGAGCATGTAGCAATGCTCATCGAAAAAGGCGCGGGCATCTTCCTCGGTCGTGAAATAGTTGCCTTTCCAGCCCCAGTAGGTCCAGGTGCCGGCAAGCCGGTCGAACACCTGGCGGGCGTCCGATTCGCCGCCGATCCGTTCTTTCTCGGGAAGTTCGGCGAGCGCGCGTTCATCGGCGACCGACCGCCACAGCCAGCTTGGAATTTGTGTCTCTTCGACCTTCTTGAGGCGCTCGGGCACGCCGGCCTTGCGGAAATACTTCTGCGCCAGAATGTCGGCTGCGACTTGGCTCCAGTGAGCGGGCACGTCGAAGCCGTCGAGGCGAAAAACGATCGAGCCGTCGGGGTTCTTGATTTCAGAAACGGCGCGGCGGAACGCAATCTTGGCATACGGAGATTGGCCAGCCTCGGTGAAGCGCCTTGAGATCTTCATCGTCAAATTCCCCTGCGTAATCGCTAAAGTTTTTGGTTTCTTGAGTTTTGGTTCGCGACAACACACGGCGACAAAGTAATCTCAATCGATGGGCGCAGTTTTCCTCAGCCATCGAACGCCGTGGCGACGCTGATAACCGGGGAACGACGGGCCATTACGCGAGGCGCGGGACCCGGCACTTGGAACCATTGATTGAGCGGCCACTCGGAACTGACATTCCATCGTCATGACCGTGCTCAGAAGCTATGACGATTCGATGTGGTCGTCACGAGGTCTTGGGGGTGGTAGATGATACTGACCACTATATGTAGGGGTGTTGGCAACTTGGGGAGGAGCAGCTCGCCAAGCCCGTAATCGTTGGCTGAAAGCTGCCTGAGGCCAAAATGGCGCTGTGCAAAACCTGTTTTCGCCGCCGCTTTTGGCCCATCTCATAGAATGCTAATGTGATTCCGATAGCGACAGTGTTGCAATTGGGCCGCGCCTATTCTGCCACTGGACATCCAGGCGATGGAGAGCGTAATCGGGCAACGAACTCGCCTTTTGCAGCGCTGCGCCCGCATTCCTTTGATATGGACGATTATCATGAGCGTTTTCAGCGAGATCTTCAGCTGGTGGGGCGGTAACACCTGGGGCACGCGGTGGACCACGTGGAGCACGGGGCAGTCCGTCGGCGAAGACAGCTACGGCAACCGGTATTATGAGCAGCGGCCTAATCGTGGCCGTCCGGGCCCCCTTGGAAAGCCGCGGCGCTGGGTGATTTATAGAGACTTGGCTGAGCCTTCAAAAGTCCCGGCCGAGTGGCATGGCTGGTTGCATCATACGCACGACACCCCGCCGACCCAGGAAGCCTACACGCCAAAGCCTTGGCAAAAAGAGCACAAAATGAACATGACCGGCACCCGCGACGCATGGCGGCCGTCTGGCTCGATCTTAGCGTCAGGACAACGCCCCAAAGCGACCGGTGACTACAAAGCCTGGAAACCGGACTAACAACGGTGTCATGCTCGGGTTCAAACTAAATACTGACGTCCGTCCAGCGTCTGCCACGATTTGAGTGTCTTTGAACATCAGAAGCGCTTCAGGATTTATCGACGTATGCCGAAGATTGCGATCATTGCTTTGACATTTTGCGCAAGCGCCGCTGTGGGCGTGCCCGCAGCGCTTGCCGAGCGCGTCGAAAATGGCGTCGCGGTGTTTTCCGCCCTCGACAAGGTGACGGCGACGATCCGCAAGCTCGAAGTCCCGCTCGGTGAGACCACGACCTTCGGGGCGCTCAAGGTCACCCCGCGGGTTTGCTATTCGCGGCCGGCGACCGAGCAGCCTAAAACCACGTCGTTTGTTCAAGTCGAAGAATTGCAGCTCGACGGCAAGCAGAAAAGCATTTTTTCGGGTTGGATGTTTGCCGAAAGCCCAGGGCTGAACGCGGTCGAGCATCCCGTGTTCGACGTTTGGCTGACCGGCTGCGATAAGCCCAAGAACGCGGTCGCATCGCGAGCCCCTGCTCCGGGCGCAGTCGCAGTGCAGACGCCGGGCGCCGAATCCGGACCTGCCGAGGCCGCGGCCACCGATCTCCCCCGCCGTCGCGTCAAGCGCTAGCGCCGCTTGCTGGAGGAAGTCAGCGTTGCCAAACTCCCTTGGCGCACCTCTTTGTTTATCTCTCGCAACGAGGCGTTGATGTTCTTCCTCCAGCTCGGTCCGCGATCCTTCGCTTCCTGAAGCGCCTCTTCGAACGCAACGCTATTGGTTTCTAAAAAGACGTCGATCAAATCCTTGGCCTGCCTCAAGTCTTTGCTTCTTTTGGTCGATTGCGCTTTTCGTTCCTGCGCTATGAGCAGCTTGTGAATGGCGTATTTGATTGGCGGGGGGACGCTGACAAGAACTCCGGTTCCGTACAACGCAACCGCCTCCACGCTGTCATCGCATAGATATTCCATGAACTTCAGAGCTTCAGCAGAGCATTGAAGGTCGCCGACGATGATTGGCGAGGTTCGGCCTCGGCCAAATTTGGTGAGAATATCGACTTGAAAGTTGTTGGCAGCCTTAAAGACCTTCGGAAGTTTGTCCTCTCTGCTGAAGTGCGCTTTGAAAGTCGGGTCTGCCCTTTGCAAGATTTTTTCGAGATCATGCGGTTCATCGTGAGCTGTAAATGACGATACGAGCAAGTCGGCGTCATTGGTCATGAGTGCGCTTGCAGGTAGATAGGCTCCAACAAGGCAGGGGTATGTCTGATATGCTGCCGTGCCAATCAACTGAACCCCTTGCTTGAACAAGCCCGCGTTGGCTATGGCCTCCAAGACTTTCCCAAGCGGCAGAGACGGACCAGGAATGTAGGCCCTTTTCAGCGCTGATACAGTCGTTCTAATCCCTTTGGCATTTTCTGCGGCTTTGCGGATTTTCGCAGCTAT
>JANNUW010000495.1:0-16595 GCA_031414095.1 Hyphomicrobium sp.
ATGAATTCTCAGACCCTAGGACGCATCTTTGCGCTTTAATGTTGCAGGTGCAAGCCAGTTTACTGGCTCTGGTTAAGGCCATTGCTATTGTTTTCAATTATTTGCTGGCTGGGTAGGCTGTGAGGCCTACTGTTCCGCTCAATTCTTGGGATGCGCCGCTAGCCATTCCCGTGCGAGGCGTTGGGCCTCCTCGGCTGGCGCAGGCGGAAGACTGCTGTGGCTGGGTAGGGGGAGGACCGCCGAGCTTATGGCGACGAAGCTGCGCCTGGTGCGGGGCTGGCCAAAGCCTCCCAATTGGCGCAACATCAGGCCCGAGGTCGGTGATGGGGCGCACGTAACTTCTGGGGGGTTGCCGCATGAAAAAGCTTCTGGGCGCACTAGCCGCCGTTTCGTTTTTAGCCTTCGGTCTGACCAGCGCCCAAGCGGCGACATGGACAGTAACCGCGACAGGCACAGTATATGCCGACATATACCACTCTGACCAAAATGGATTGTTTGGAGACCCCGGCGCGTCCTTACTGGGGCAATCCTACGTACTGACCATATCAACGGACCCCTCTCTTAACACGCTTGTTGCAGAAACGCTGCCTGTCTATCGCGAGTATTATGGGGGTCCAGCATTCGGCGGATGCTGCGCGGCGCCGTACACAATCAGCATGACGGTCGGTGGCGTTACATATAGCCAGACGGAGTTGTTTCCCTTCATAAACCGTTCCTACCTGATCAGTGGCCTCGGCAGTGGCCTAGCCTCTCAGGATCAAGTTTATCAGCAGGCGGATTCAAGTGGGTGCAATGTCGCCAATGGCCCCTGTACTTCCGCGTACATACTTGCCTACAGCACGCAAACTCCATTCGTGCCAAGTCTTGATTTTGCGCAGACGTTGTTGGCCTCGAGCGAACTTGATCCGGCCTCACATGTATATTTTCTATTCAGAAATGGACCGACAGGGCATGGCACTGTCAATCAGTATACGGGCGTTTACGGCTCTATTTCGACTCTATCGGTTAATCCGGCACCGGTTCCCGTACCCGCTGCACTCCCACTCTTCGCCGCTGGCCTCAGTGCCATGGGCTTCCTGGGCTGGCGCAGGCGAAAGGCTGCTGTGGCTGGTTAGGGTGTGAAGCTTCGTTCTGAGGTTAGAGCAACAGGAATGCCATTAGGCGTGGGAACTATGGCCCCGTCCGTCGTCTTTATTGCTCTTATTTGTAAAAGTCCTGTCCGTAGGACCATGCAGTCCTGAGTTTTTGGTCGGTATCCTGAACTAAGACCTCAGCATCAATTCCAATGTCGCCCATGGCATAGGCTGCATCTTTTGCGGCCTCAATTGCGTCTTGCTGAGTGTCATAGGGACCGTAATGCTTGTCCTTGAAGCTAATCTTCCATTCATTGTTGTCGTTTACGATGAAGTACTGCTCAGCGGCCATGTGACACCAATCCGGATCCGTGAAGCGCCCAATATACAGGTTTGTCAGTATGAGTCGAATACAGGTAACCTACCCGCCCGATATGCTTCCAAAGGCATCGGACCCCGAAACGGCTGAAGTCATCGTCTGTCAGGCACCTCAAAGAGAAGGGCCATTTCGAGCTGGGGACTTGTCTCATTCGCCAACGGCGCTGTACCAGTTGTCCGGGCGCACAAAACTTCAGTAATCAGCCAATCATCCCAGCTTGAACTCACGAGCGGCGCGGCTGCCCATTTGGCAGCTGAGGCTGGGGAGCAAGGCCTAAAAGTGGGGAAGAAAGTGGGGAAAAAAGCAAGAGCAAGACAATAAATATAATATTATCAATGGTTTATGGATAAAGAGTGGTGGAGCCAGACGGATTCGCGTGTAAAAGCGGAAAACCCTTTATAAACTGCAATAATTCATCTGGACTGTATCCTACAATCTGTTAAATCTGTATCCTACCATGGTGGATAACAAGTACCTTTTTCTGCGCGGCAAATCATACTCGGTTAAGGTCACAATCCCGCCGTCCCTATGCCATGTCTATCCGGGCAAGTCGCATATAATCCGTACACTGAAAACAAAAAGCTTGAGCATTGCGCAGCACCGGCGTCACGCGGCGGTTGCTGCCATCAAGGAACAATTCAAAACCCTGAAGGCGGATGCGGCCAAAGGCATTGCGGAACAGTTGCGGGAGATTGAAACCAAGTGGCAGCAAAACGCCCGTCGTGATCAGTTTGGATTCAGGTTGCCGCTTACGAAAACAGAGAAGGCGGAATTTGAGAAGGACAAGGCCCGCGCCTATGAGCTTGGCAGCCCGCGAATTGCCGAGTCCTTGGGAGTGTCCAGCTTCACCGCACCGGCGACTCCGCTTGATCATCTGGAGAAGGCCTTCTTTGCCGAACGGAAGCTTACCGAACGGACTCAGATGCACTACCGCAAGACGCGCCGGGCGCTAGAAGAGTTCCTGCAACATGAAGGCTTGCCTGTTACTTTGGAGAGTGTGACGCGGCCCACGGCGCTGGCCTACCAGTCGTGGCTGGTGGCCAATGATTTCCATCACGTCACCGGCAACGCCTATCTTGGCGGCCTGCGCTCACGGTTCAACTTCCTGATTACAAAGATGGCCGTGAAAGGCGAGAACCCCTTTAAGGGTATTGTCCTGAAAGCTCCCAACACGGGAGAGGAGCCGTCAAGGCGGGAGTGGTACGCAAACGAGTTGAAAATCCTGTTTTCGTCGGAATGTGATGGAGAACTATTCGACTTGATGACCGGCGGGCTTTTGCTCGGGGCGCGTCGATCTGAGGTTGTCCGCTTCAAGGTGAAGGACTATCGCGGCGGATTCCTGCATGTAACCAAGGGCAAATCGAAAGCAGCCATTCGGAAGATTCCGGTCTCGAAACTTGTGAGGCCTGCGCTCACCGCCATAGTGAGTGGCTTGGCTCCAGATGATTACATTTTCCTGCGCAGCAAGTCCGGTGTGGCCCTGCACACGCGGGGCAACCTATGTGGACAGAGATTCGAGAGATTCCGCAAAGCCCTTGGCCTCACGGATGACGCCACGGTGTACCATAGCCTGCGGCACACCTTCATGACCTTGGCGGATGAATCCCGGCCCCGCCACCATGTGAGGGTCGTGGTGGGCCATTCCGATAAGAAGGACACCACGAGCGGCTATACGCGGGTTTCAGACCGCAACAGGGTTCGCGTCGTGCAGGCGGTGGTGAAGGCGCTACCGGCCAAAGTGAAAGCTGAAATCTCCCGGCGCTTTGGCAAAGGCTGACTGTGGTTCTAATGCCAGTGCCTATTTTGGAACAGGAGCAACACCGCAGTCCCCTGTCTTTCGGCATAGTCGCGCAATAACCGCTTGGCCTGCTCCATAAAATATGGCGGTGTCCCTCAGATTTTCGGCTCCAGCGGGGTCCGCACTAAAAGCTTTTGCTTCCTCAGATTGGCAAACGAAAATTGACGCCTTGGCAATGTCTTCTGGCGCATCGCCGGAGGGCTCTAACCTCTCAGCAGTAGTCCTCACGCAAAGCATGTAGGCCCTCACAATCGAGTCTTTGTCGTGGCTCGCTGCGAATGCTGGGGCTGTTATAGCAACTGCAATAATCAAAACAGTCGAAATGATCTTCATGATTATCACCTCAATCACATGATCAGAATGTACGACACCGACACCATTTACAAGGGCCGGGGCGAGGAGCGCTTCATTGCGACTCGCAAGGGCAATCGACTGACAATGGTTCACTAGACGCCGGAGGTTTCAGTCCCTCCGGTAAACTCGGAGAGTTGCGGCAGGGGTGCCGCAACCCTCCAGTTTTTCGATTTTATTTCAGGGGCTCCAAGTCGAAAAGCCGTTTTTCTCGAATCTATTTTGGGCCAAATCAATCGGGATTTATAAGGGTTTTCTGGCAGGGTGTGCCGCCCTTTCCGTGTCGGGGGTTGACGTGAAGGTTCACAGTAACTAAATTCCTGAATGCGGCCACTTTATTGCTAAGGTGTCCGTGACTGCGGTCGCCCCCATACGGAAGCGGGGTGTAATTCGACATAAACCGCCGGTAGCACCCTAACACAAGGTGCAGCATACGCCGGTGCAGCAACAATAACCCCAACGTGGGGAATGTTGCTTGGCACCGCGCTTTCATCATCTCTCCACAGAACCCTTTTTCTTATGGAGATGATCAATGACAAAACTTCCAAAAAATATCAGTCTGATTGACGCCGCCCGGTTGTTGAATACTCCCGTCGGTGTGATTGCCCGTGACATGGGCGTAGCCCCGACACGCACCACTTGCGGGTTCAATTTCACTGGCAATGAGATGCTCATAACGACCGAGCTACTTGACCGCTACAAATGCCCGCCTCACCTGTTCGCCGATTTCATATCGGGTGCGGACCGAGCACTTACGAAAGCGCAAGCAGCGAACATGCTTGGCATCCGCCCTCACTCGCTCAATGTCTATCATGTAGTCCGCGCCACGGTTGTTCCGGTGCTGTCCTATGGGGATGGCTGCTATCGCGGCTTTCGCTACAGCCGAAAGGCAGTGGAATCCCATCTCGCATTGGAAGCCGTGCAAGGCGTCAAACGGAACTCCCGTGCAAAGCCACGCAAGCGGACGGTCAACCGCCCTATGCCGGTGCAGGCCATGCAAAACGAGACGCAGCCGATACCAGCATGACCCGCCAAATAAAAACCCCGGCATGGAAGCGCATCCAGCCGAGGTCAAAGTTGAGAAGCAAAAAAATAATCCCGAAGAGGAGACCATTTCATGTCCGATATAACACTTGAGAAGCCGACATTCAACACCACCAATATGAGCAAGCGTGATTGGGCGCTGGAACTTGTGCGCCGTGGTGCTGGCATCGTGCCGCTTCACACTTCTAAACCGGACGGTTCCTGCTCTTGTCGCAAAGGCAAGGAATGTGGAGGGCCGGGCAAGCACCCGGTCTACAAGGAATGGCAACTGCACACCCTCAAGACTGAGGCCGAAGTGTTGGCATGGCATGAACAAAACCCGGATGCGAACTACGGTGCCAACATGGCTGGAATTGGCTTCATTGTGGACGTTGACGAGAAGGACGGCAAGAATGGCATCAAAAATTTGCTGGCATACTTGTCAAAAAGAAATGGAGAAGATTATCCGCTCGAAAAACTGCTGAGCCTCACATTCACCGCTGAGTCCACTACCGGCGGGCCACACCTCTATTTCCTGCATGACGAACCAGTCGGCAATGTGGAGTGTGGTATCGAGGGCGTCGATATTCGCGGCGTCGGCGGCCAATGTGTAGGTCCGGGCTCCATCATTTATCGGCGCGATGAGTTTGAAGACCTCTATCCGGCATCATACAAGGTCATCAATCCCAAGGCCTTCGCACGTGCCCCTCCCTCAATCCTCGCGCTGTTGACCATGAAGCCAGCACGGGCAGCCAATGCCGACGATAGCGTTTGCATGCCCACGGTTGATTGCCCGGCTGCGTATGAAGTTGGCCGCAAGTTCACGAGCACATGGGCTGTTGCTGTTCAAGGACAGAAAGGTGACGCTCACACCGTATTGACCGCTCGCAAGTTGCGCGACCTCAATTTGTCCGAGAAAGCCTGTCTTGAAATTCTCTATGAGGATGGCGGCTGGAATGATGGCTGCAATCCTCCATGGGAATATGATGATCTGGAGCGCAAGGTCAGCAGCGCCTACAGGAATCCCAATGAGCCCATGGGTAACCGGCAAGCTTATCTCATGGAACTATTTTGTGGCGACATTGAAGGCCATCCTGCACATCCAGAAGCATCGGACGCCGAAGGTATGGGCAAGGTGAAGCTGGAAATTGCCGATGAGAAGCGGCAGGCAGTGCAAGCAGCGAAGGAACAGGGCAAGCGCAAGGGCAATCTGCTGCGCACTGTTTCCAATTCCTTCTATGACATCGACGAGCTTAAAGCCGAGATCGGAATAACGACTCCCCTTGTGCGCAATTGGCTACAGGAAGGATTCATGAACGGCATCCTTGCCCGTCGTGGCGGCGGCAAAACCACTGCCCTAGTCGATCTGTGCTGCGCAGGACAGGCAGATGAAAAGTGGTTTGGCGTGTTGAGCATCAAGCACGGCTACACTTTCATCTATGTCGCCCTTGAGGACCAGACTGGCGTTGTCCAGACATGTGAGGCATGGCAGGCCGCGCATCCGGAAATCCCGATCAACCCGCGCCGCTTCAAAATTTTCAATTATCCTGTCAACGTACTCGCTCCAAACCGCGAACAGACGCTGAAAGAGATTTGCGAATGGATACGCGCCAACATGGACCACGAGAAGGTTTGCTTTGTCATTGATACATTCCAGCGGGCAGCCACCGCATCCCAGACGGATGATGAGAAAATGGTGGACGCCGTCGTGCACATTGAAGAGTACGCGAAATCATTTGACCGGGGACTCTGCGTTGTGGCGTTCCAGCCGCCGAAGTCTGGCATCATGACTTTCCTCGGTGCCGGGCAGTTGGAAAACATGTGCGGGGTGAAAATTGACCTCAACTATGATGAGAAGACGGGACCCGACGGAGACCGCGAGCTATTTGTGGACCGTATCAAGGGTGCAAAGCGCGGCGAGTGCCTTAAGTTCACAATCGCCTCACAGGACATTCCGGGGATGGATGAATTTGGAAATCCCAACAATGGCCCTATCGCTGTTTACAAGAGCGGCGCGGGCGAGGCGGCTAAGCATAGGGCTCAAATCCGGGAGGATAACCAAATTTTGGTGGAGGACATTGCCCGATTGCTCCCGGTCGGTAATCACTCATTGGCTGAGGCCGTAGACAAGTGCCGGGGCAAGGTCATGAACCCCTACAACTGGCTTCCCCGCTCCGAAGTGGCTGCTGGCATGCCAGACCGGCAGTTGCCCGGCAGGGACGTTCTGGAGCGCCGTATGAAGGCACTGGCGGGGCAGCCTTGGGTGCTACACCGCAAGGATATTGAGCTTGAGGTGATAATTCCAGCCGGGATGGCACCTGCGATTGACACGACCGTCAAAAAGACCGGCGGCGGCCCCGGCAAAGGCATCAGGGTCATAATTCGCGAGCGCCCAAAAGTCGGCCCATTGGAGGATGATGGAGAGTGAAGTAGTTGAAAATGAATAACCAAAATAACCAGACCACACCACGCAGAGAAGCGTAGTGGTGGTGGTATTGGGATTTCCTAGGGGTCAGGGGCTCAGGGACATTGAGTTAAAAACACACTAAACTATTGTTTTTGTTAGATAATAATGTCCCTGAAACAATCGCCAAAACAATGTCCCTGACAATCTGGGTCAGGGAGATTCAAAACGGAAAATTAATTAATTCTTTTTCCTTATAAATCAATAGGTTAAATATCCCTAGGGACATTGCAGGGACATTCAGGGACATTGAACCTCCCTGAAGCGTTTCAGGGAGATTCCGGGTCATTATTGCGACATTCTAATTCTCCCCAGAGTGCCGGGAACGCTTCTGATTCGTTACGGTTCCGAAACGATAATTTGCCTTATCCTTGGCTGTAAGAAGGTCGCTACCCCACAACGCCACGTAACAAAATGTTACATGTGTACGAGGCCAGAATGATTAAAATTGTCCAGATCGGGCTAACCGATGGGTAAGGTTAAATCTTAACCATGCCCGGTCCCGCCGGTCATTCACACTTCCTTAACCAGTCCCCCAGCTTTTCAAACATTGCAATGGTTCCTTTGCTATCTTTGTAAAAACGAGAATTGGAGCCGCCCATGGCCTGCAAGTATGTGACCTACATCCGCGTATCAGCCCTTAAGCAGGGAGCGTCCGGCCTTGGCCTTGAAAGCCAGCGGGCCACTGTGGAAGCCTATGCCCGTGCCAACGGTTGCCGCATCCTGAATGAGTTCCAAGAAATCGAGTCGGGCCGCAAGGATGCCCGGCCCCAGCTTGCCGCAGCAATCGCATTGGCAAGGCAAACAGGCGCGGTCTTGCTTGTGGCCCGGCTTGACCGGCTCTTGCGCTCAGTAAGCTTCCTAGAGAAGCTGAGGGACGCCAAGGTGGCCTTCCAATGTTGCGACATGCCCGATGCAAACGAAATGACAATCACAATCATGGCGGCGCTGGCCAAACAGGAAGCCGTCAACATTGGCCGCAACACAAAGGCAGCAATGGCGGCGGCCAAGAAACGTCCAGCCGATAAGCGCCCCACGTTCGGCAATCCCATGGGCGCAAAGTCTTTTGGCGCTGCCGGTGCCAAGGCCTATCAGCTTGGCGTTGCCCGCAATCGTGCCATTGCCAAGGACCATGCCGCGACTCTTGCCCCAATGGTGGATGCAATCAGGGCGCAAGGAATTACATCGCTGTCCGGCATTGCAGCGGCGCTGAATGAGCGTGACGCATCCACCATTGAGAACCCGCGCATGGTCAAGGACAAGGTCACAGGCGAGCTTAAGCCTTACCGTGGCAAGTGGCATGCGAGCAGTGTTGCCAATCTGTTGAAGCGCCTGCCACAGACAGCAGCCTAACCAGTCCCATTCAGGGCGCATCACCATTGCGCATGTGCGCCTTGTCACAAGGGCAGCGATGATGCTTGCCTTCACATTGCACCATCAATGACGTTCAAGTGACGCTGTAGCCCACCCCATGGGCAGCGAGAGGCAATTGCTTTTCATGATCAACATGCGTTGCGTGGCAGCCGCCTGCAACTTGCCGCAGTTGATTGCTGGGTTCGGCGGGGGTGCCGAACCTGTGACACTCAGCATCATCATTCGCAGCGGCGGCCAGCGGCTTTGCATGGACTCCCCCACTACCCAAACCCCTAGGAATTTAGGCCTAGGGTGTCAGCGCCCCCCTACCGCTGGAAAGTAGCTCACAAATCAATTCCATTTATTTTTGAATTTCCATTTTGAAATCCGAAGCGCGAATTGAACCCGATTATTTTTGGGTTTCAGATTGCAAATCTCTGCAATTTTTCCCGTGAATTGTCTGCGCACTTTTCGGGGGTTGTAGGTCGGGTGTCCGGAGGAGTACTATACCTTATACCGGTACAGGGTATGACAAGAATGCTCAAGCTATCCATGGTGGACGCTGGAGCGAAAGGAAACGAACGGAGAGAAGAATTTTACAATGCCTAAGTCAGCCAAATCAGCAGTAGCAATCAAACCAGAGGTCAAACCCTCTGGCCGGAAAGCTATGGCCATTCGTGCTGAGCAAGGCTTGACTCCATCCCCAGCCC
Organism: Hyphomicrobium sp.; assembly: GCA_031414095.1. Taxonomy (GTDB): domain Bacteria; phylum Pseudomonadota; class Alphaproteobacteria; order Rhizobiales; family Hyphomicrobiaceae; genus JANNFX01. Next base: position 9,152 of record JANNUW010000495.1, read on the forward strand.
GTCAAGTGCCACACGCGGCCATGACTGAAGAGCGCAAACAAAAGTTTTTGCAGAACCTGCAACACCTTGGCAGCTTCGCAGAGGCCGCCCAACTCACCGACGGCTACAACTCCGCCAAGACGTTCCGCCGTTTGATGCAAAACGATAGGGGTTTCAGGGAAGCCTGTGACTCTGCCATTGAAACGTTTGGCTCCAAGATTTTGGCCGTGCTGCGCGATGAAGTTCTGAATGGAGTAAGGACGCCCGTGGTTTCCAACGGCGAGATTCTGGCCCACGTAATCAAGCGCGACCCAAAGCTGGTGCTCGCGTATGCCCGGCGCATTGATGCTGCGTTCAAGGAATCAAAAACCGTTGTGAATGTTGACGGTACGCCTCAGCAAGACCCGCGCAATCCTTCCATCACGATTACAGCCGCCGATATGTGGGCGCTCAACAGCCATGAATCTGAAACGCTTCTTGCCTTGGCCCGCAAGATCATGGCCGCACGGAACTTGGAACTTGGTTTCGAGGTGAAGGATATTTCTCCCCGCACCGAATTTGAAGATGTGGAGTTTTCGGAAAATGCAACTCCATATGAAGCGCCCGAAGACAGGGCAACGGCTGTTGACCCGTGGGAGGATGATGAATCATGACCATCTCAGAATTTGATGCCTTCATGAGTGAGGCCAGCAAAATTTCCAAGGTGCAATCCGAAAGCGACCGCACCGGTGCTGAGCTTGGATTTTATTATTGCACACCTTTGGAGGCTGGCATTCTTCTGGACCCTGCCACGCCTGCCTACATTTCGCAGGCCCGCACTCAAATCCGTTACACCAATACGCCGCAGGGCATCGCCTTGTGGGAAGCCAGTGCCCAAGCAACCCAAAAAAAGCTGGAACAACTACTTGGCGAGAAGCCGTCAAAGGCCGCCGAACCAGAAGTCCAGTCACCTTTCCCCACCATCAACCTAACAACGTAACCCAAGGAGAAATTATCATGATCACCAAACCAACCAATCTCACATCCCTCAAGGCCATCGTGAAATCTGCATCGCAGACAGGCGCGAAGTTCAAGACCATTATTGAAACCTTGAGCGCCGTACAAACAGCCGAACGGACAAAGATTATTGGCAATAACCTGGCCATGCTCCCTGCTGACAAGCAGCGAGAATTGAAGCCGACGTTTGAAAAGGCGTTTGCCGATTGGAACCGCACCTTTCTGAAAGAGAATGACTCGGTTCGTTATGATGAATTGCGAAGCCTCACGGCGGCATATGAATCACTTTCCTATGCCCGTGAAGCCCTTTGCAGCCCTATCAAGCTGGCAAGCATTCATGCCTTGGGCGATTCACGCCGGGCCAAGATAGAGGAAAGCCTTCGCTCCAGTGGCCCCGCGACCCTGCGGAGCCTTGCGGAGACTGCTGAGCTTACGGGCGACAAGGACATGGCAGCGGCTCTCATTGCCGTGAACGATGGCCGGGCGCGTCCAGACCGTGGATTCGTCTCACAGGACTTGGCCGCGAAAGTCTGGGCTGTTGAAGTCAAGCATGCCAAGGAATTGTGCGAGGTCATGGATATTGAACACCGCCGGGCCGTCAAGTTGAATCGCTTCATCGAAGGCAAGCAAGTCACCGGCATTGAGATGCTGGAGGAAGGCCTGACGTTCGGCCCCGCTGGTATTGAGAAGAAAGAAACACCGCCGCCGAAAGAATCTGACATTGCCGACGGCCTCCAGATTCTGAATCAGATTCGCAAGGATGACCTTGCAAGTGCAGCGCGACAGGCGGAACGAGACGCCGAATTGGAGGAAATCCTAGCAGCACTCTGAAAACGAATAGCTCACCTCGCAATTCGAGTCAGGTTGCGGGCGAGTTCAAATCACACTGACCAAGGAGTACCAGAAAATGAAACTATATCTATTCGCTTCCACCGACGAGTCCACGAAAATGGAGGGCGGACTCAATTCCGTCATCGCAGCGGGTTCGGATGAGAACGCCGCCCGTACAGCCACCGTATTGGCCGCAAAGATAAATGGTGGATTCTGTCCAGCAAAGTTCGCTGCTTGGTCCAGTTACCCGATTGCGGACGGTGCAGTGACTTTGCCCGGCTCAAGCGCAGCGCTCTTTATGGGCAAAGCCTATGGCAGTGAAATCAATCCATTGCCGGGCGTTTAACAGATCGTGTGGCGTTTTTACCTTTGTGCGCCACAAGACTGGGCCGTGGTTTTTGTTGCGATTTGCCACGGCCCTCATTCCCTATTTGATTGGAGGTTCCTATGACCGAAGCTACCGACCGTATAAGAAATATCAAGTCGCTGGAGAAGCAACTTGCGTATTATTCCGCTCGAAAAATAAGTTCCGCAAGCCGCAAGACGCGCGACCCTGCGGAAATAATCGACGCGGTTTCCTCCACTCGGGACTCTAGGGTCTATCAGGTCACGATGGCCTTCAAGCTGGCCATGAAGCCTCAAATGCAATGGTATCAAGGGCAAGAACTTGTCTACAAGGCAACGTGCCCGGAATGCCGGAGACGCAAGATCACAGTGAAGACCATTTACAAGGGCCACAATGCCGTGTGGCCTCCAGAAGATGGCTACCCGGACAGATGTGAAGCCTGCGCAGGTGAAGCATGACCTATTCCAAAGTCTATTTGGCCGGTGCAATGGCCGGAGTCAGCAAACAGGTCGCGGATTCGTGGCGTGATTACGTCGCAGAAAGACTGGACGGCATCCACGAGATGCCCAAAGGCCCATCAATTCAAGTTCTGTGTTTTAATCCCACGCGCGGAGAAGATACCGATGCAGGTGCAAAGTTTTCCGCAACTGCCACAAACACTTCACCCTTTAACACGGTGCAGGGTATCATTGGCCGCGACAGGAATGACGTGAAGACCGCCGACTTGATCTTCATGAACCTCATTGGAGCCAAGCGCGTTTCAATCGGAACAACTGTGGAGCTTGGCTGGGCAGATGCATGGCGCAAGCCCCTCATTCTGGTTATGGAAAAGACCGGCAACATCCATGAACATATTTTTTATCAGGGCATCCCTACCTATCGTGTGGACAACCTGGACTCTGGTATCGCCTGCGCAAAGTTCCTGCTGCTGCCACAACTGCCCAAGCCGAAAGGCATTGAAGTTTTCATGGGGCTGGACGCGCCCGGCGGCGATATTCAAACAGTGCCACTGCAACGGAGCTTCTAGAGCCGCCACCCAAAAATCACTTCCCATAACGGCATTGCAGCAATCGCCATAAGCGCGATTGATGCTAGCAGGATTAGCGTGTTGATGAAGAATCTCATTATCATGGCGGGTCTTTCTTTGAACCACGCGCCACGATTTTCAATGAGCCATCCGGCAATGGCCGTTGCAGCTTCAATGCTTCCTCAGTCGGTGCCGTCATCCAAGTTTCAATTTCTCCCGGCGTTGTCAGTATGACAGGCATGGCTTTGGGATGAATTGCTGCAACTTCTTTATTCGGCTCCGTAGTCAAAAATGCAAACAGGTCATTCAAGGTTTCCCCTTCCTTCACCTTGCGCACTGACTTCCATTGTGGAGTCCAGATGCCCGCAAAGAAGGCCAGCGGCCTATCTTCACTGAAAGCGAACCAGACAGGCGGCTTGGAGCCATTGGCCAGCGTTTCATTTTCTGAAAAGCTCGTGAAGGGCACAACACAACGGTTTTCAATGCCCAGCCAGCGCCGCCAGTGAGGCGACTTCACATTGCGGACGTTCGTTATGCCGCCATCTGAATTTCGGCCCTTGAGGGCAAATGCAGGCGATGGCATGCCCCACCGAGCCATGGCTAGTTCACGGGTGCCCTGATTGTTGCGGGCAATGGGGGCCATGTAGTCCGGAAAGATGCCGGGCAACGGCGGCATGTTGCCTGTAATGTCCTTGATGGTCTTTGCAAGCGCCCTAACGGATGCTTGGTTTGATACATGGCCGTAAAGATTGCACATGGAGAACTCTATAACACGCCTTGATTTTTTTGAGAAATAGTTTCCTAATATGGGAATGAGCGAAGCACCGGCCAAATCAATCCGTGAAAAATTCCCGCCGCCGTGGCGCGTTGTAGCCACGTCCGGCGGCTACCGCGTGACCGATTCAAAGGGATTCCACTTGGTTCACATATCGGGCGAGAATGAACACGTCCGGCGTAGCATCTTGAACCTGCCCACGGGGGGAGAAGCCCGCGCCCTTGCCAAGGCGATTGCTATGCTGCCCACGCTTATGGACGGCAAGGCCGCCGGTGAGCCCCCTGTGTCCACAGAAGGCCGTGAGTACATGCGCCAGTGGGTTGCAGACAACTTGCCATGGCTGGCTCACAGGCCCAACATGGACGTTGCTGCGATGGCGTTGCAGGCTGGATTGAGCGCAGGCCAGCGGGGCTTGGTCCTTGATGATCTGGCACCGGCTACGGTGGAGTCGATCATTCAAGAGGCCATTGAAGTAAAAGGCGGTTAGGCCGCTCGATTCAATTCCTGAATAACCATGTGCGCAAACTCAGCATTCAATGTGGACAATTGGAAAAAGTCATTTGGCCCGCTGGACTTGCTCACGTCGATTCCATTGTTGTGAAGCTCCACATCAATAATCCGATTGAAGGCAATGTTGGTGGACTTGTATCCACCATCATGAATCAATCGCTTATTGGTGATGTATAGGGTGCCGTTGCCCTTTTCGCGCAACTCCTCAGAGATATTATAATTCGGCTTTACGTTGCCCACGCGGTAGCGGACGCCCGGCAATATCTTGAAGCTTGTTGAGAATCCGGAATAGTGGCTGAGTGTTTTGACCGTTTTCATCTGGCACCAAACGGCGGGCTCCGCAAAGCAGGCCTGTTCCCCGCCTTTCAGCATCACGTCCACCTCTTTGGCAGGGAGATAGACTTGCTCGCCATTCTCAGCAGCCCATAACTCACGAAATTTTTCATAGTTGCCATCAAGTCGTGGTTCAATTCCAAGCCGTTCGGAGATGGCCATGAGTTCGGCCTCTTGCTCGGGACTTAGCCGCCGTGCAAATTCAATGGTGCTCCGGAGCTTGGATGTTTCTTTCAGGTAGTGTTCTGTGCGAAGCGAGTTGACATAGGCTTGATCAACATCAAGCTCGCCAAGGCTTCGCATTTCTGCCTTGGACAGAACACCATCCTTGGCAGCTTCCTTGAAGGCTTTCTTGAATGCACGGCGCTTCATGAAATTGAACATGGCAGGCCCCCATTTGGCCGTGAATAGTAATCCCGGAATGCGGTCTTGAGCAATGGACCCGAGATTTGTTATAGGCTTGGGGTAAATCCAACGCTTGGGAGGGCAACATGCGGACAGCGCCTTGGACGGCCATCATCATTTCCATGGCAATGATCTTCCCACCGGCGGCAATCGCTGGACGGGCTAGTGACACCATCAATGCCCTTCCGGAAGCCACTAAAGCAGATACATTCCGCCGATTGATTGCTGCGGATGGGACTGTGTGCGGAAGGGTGACTCAAGTGCTTTACAAGGGCGAGATTCAAAAGGACGACTCAGCCGCTTACGCAGTCAGATGTGAGCCGGGAGAGGATTGGGTTGTGACAGTTAAGAACAGCGGCGGAATGAAAACCAATATTCTGTCTTGCGCCATGTTGAAAGTGGTGGGTGGCCCTGAATGTTGGAGTCGGTTCTAATAAGCAAACACAGGATTGATCATGCAGGAAGGTTCTAGTTTCGCTTTTTGGAAAGACGCTATCCTATTGGGAATTGCCGTATATGCCGCCCTGCTTTCAACCTTCAATCTATGGCTGGCATTCCGCAAAGACAAAAGAACACTGAGGGTGAAAATCGCTTTTCAGTATCCGATCTTTACAAACGGCGAACTTGCGCCTGCCCTAATTGAAGTTCGCGCAACTAACCATGGCCATCGGGGCGTGATGGTGACTCACATTGCACTTGAACTTCCAAATAAAAGTCGCCTCTGGCCGAATGAGCACCGGGAACATAATGGATTTGTCCAAGATACAAAGCTGCCAATAACATTGTCGGACGGAGAATCCGCAAGTGCGTTCTACTCTTGCCGCGCTGTAGGCGCTGCGCTGTTGAAAATGGGGACGCAAAACAAGATCAACGTCATTCCAGTCTGCGATAGTTCAACCGGTGGAACTCATAAAGGCCCATCGTGCGAGGTTGACCCGGCAGAATGGACCCAGATGGCACCACAAACATAGTGCTACAAAGGGTCTGGCGTGAAGCCGTCTGGGAACTCATTCGCATCCCGCGTGTCAAGTATCACGCCAAAAGTTTCCTCTAGACCATCGGCAGCAGATGCTACATGGGGAAAACCCCTTTGCAGTTGACGCCACAGTTCACGGGTGTTGGGCAGCAGGTCAAGGTCAAAACAGGCGCGCACCGTGAACAGCCACGGGAAATAACCGCTTGCTGCTGATTGATTGTTTGCCCTTTGAAGTGCCTTGATTTTGCTGCCAAGCATCAAAGCAATGTAGGGGTCTTGATGAATCACAAGATGCGGCAACAGCAGGTCCATGTTCTTTTCTTGAAGCCATTCATTGCGGACATTAGATGCGATTGCGACAATTGCCCCGATGCTGCTGGAATCCAGTGAGCGAAGCTTTCTTGTCCAGTCATCCACCTCAGCAGCATGTGAGGCGGTTATCTGGGCGGTTGCCTTGCGCTTTAACCAGTTGAACATGATTCATCCATTGCCTATCGTGGCGGTGTATTGGGGGCTTCCATCAAGTATCATGAGTGCATATTTTCCGCTGCGATTGCGGGTGACCTCCAATACAGAAGAATGGCCCTTAGCCCTCTTGCGCAATGAGGCGGCTACTACTTCACTGTCTGAAAGATGACGCGCCGCCAATCTTTGCAAAAGCGTTTCCATTTCTGATTCGGACAGCTTCCCCCGTGGCAGCGTTGCTACCTCTATTTCCTTCTGTCCGTCAAAGGCGTGGATTTTCCAAAACTTCTTTGGCATTTTCAATCCCTCCCACGCCCTAACCTTAGCCCAAAACTATAACTGAAACACATACGCCGTTAACGAGGTCAAAGAAAAAGGCCCCCGATATGGGAGCCCTTCATGGTGCCAACAGTGGCAGGATGATGATGAGTCAGCACGTTAGCCGAAGAATTGATTCCTCAGGTCATTCTCAAACTCTACGGTCCATGCACCGCCGGTGAGGCCCCGGTATTCCCTACTGACACCCTTGGCCGTGCCGGTCACCGTGATGGCAGCATGCAGATGGCCGTGAGGGCCAGAAGGCAGGCGTTTCTCGCTAATCTCAAACTCGTGACGCGAGCGCTTATGTTTGGCCAATGCCGAGTTGAAATCCTCCAACTCAGTTTCGGCAATTGAATGGAAAGGCGAGGAAGTCATATGCAATGTTCTCCATGGTGCCTCACCTAATTGTGAGGCCACCATGCTTGCATTGTAGGAAAAAGGGGACAGGCAAGAGCGGGTATTTTGGCCGGGTTGCAGGAC
>JANNUW010000496.1:0-3930 GCA_031414095.1 Hyphomicrobium sp.
CCGATGAAGAAAAAGAAAAACGCATTGAGCACGTTCCAGTAGTGAACCGTACACGCGATGAGGCACAGCGCGATCAGCGACATCATCCATCCGGTTGCTAAGCGGCGCATGTCTTTGTCGCGGCCGTTGATGCCGCGCACCACGGCGCACCGGCCAAGCATGATGATGGCCGCAACCAGAATAAGAAACCCCGGTATACCGCCGCGCATGGCCGTCACCAGCCAGAACGCGTCAACCGTGGACGAGATCATCCACGTGGGCCGGTCCCATTCAGCGAGACCGATGCCTAAGAACGGGTTGGCCCACACGTTATTGAGGCCGTGTTCCCAGATCTGCAGGCGATAAAAGCCGGTCCATGAATCAAAGGTCATGCCGGTCGCAATCAGGTTGATCGGCGAGCGGTTTGAAACCATAGATGCGCCCGCATAGAGTCCGACGACAACTGCAAGTGTGAGCGGCGTGCGCTGCGCTATGCCACGCGTCAGCCGCTCCCAGGCCAGCATGGCCGTTTGCAGTGCCACGCAGAGCAGAGGAGCTGCCGAAAGCCCGAGCATCGTCGCTCCAAACAGAATTCCGGCCCGGCGCGAGCGGCGCATCATCCGGCGTTCGGCAAACCAGAACAGTGCAAAAAGCGCGGCGCAAAAAGTTCCCAGATGGATGGGATGATCGAACGTCCCGTAAGCGCGCGTCAGAAAACCCGCACGCGTTTCGAGGCCGGTCGGATGCTGATACCCGGTCAGGCTGTAGAGCAGATCGTGGGTGAAGATTTGCCCGAGCAATGTTTCGGGCAGGGCCACTACAGCCGCAAACAGCACAGCCGCCATCATGGCGCGAAGCGTGGCTAGCAGCGTCGCCTCATCGCGGACCCAGGCGCGGGCGACCAGATATCCGCCCAGACTTTCGAGCGCGACTGACCCGCCGTAGACATAGCCTTCGTTGCCCGCGTGCTGGCCGTAGACCCAGGTCGTCCATAGGCCGAACGCCACGAACAACAGATCAAACGGCCTGATGCGAATGTCGGACCGGCGCACGATGCGTGCCAACGCCATAGGCACCAAAAACAGCAAAGCGAGGCGATGCGGCGGCAAACGCAGATCGGAAATGAAGATCGACAGCTCCGTGGGACACACGAAGCTGATGATCATACACAAGATCGGAAGCGGAGCGGCTTTCATGGCGTGCCTGGCGTGCAATCAACCGGGTCGGCGGCAAAGTAAATGCCACGGAGCCGATTGATCAGATTTTTTAAACGGCGTTTTTGCCGGTTAATACGGTCGCGACGGTCTTGGCGAGAATGCGCAAGTCGAGGCCGAGCGACCACGAGCGAATATATTCGACGTCGGCGTTGACGCGCGCTTCAAGCGCATCGGGGCTCGATGTTTCTCCGCGAAAGCCACGCACCTGCGCGAGGCCGGTCATGCCTGGCTTCACTTGCTGGCGGTTGGCGTAGGATTCCAGTTCTTCGCTGAACTTGTCATCGTGGACAAGGGCATGCGGGCGCGGACCGACGAGGGACATATCGCCTTTGAGCACATTGATGAGCTGGGGCAATTCGTCGAGGCTCGTGCGGCGCAGAACCGCGCCGACCTTGGTGATGCGCGCATCACCCAGTGTCGCCTGCAAAACATCTGACGTTTCGTCTTGGACCTGCATGGTGCGGAACTTGATGACATCGAAAATGCGCATGTTGAGGCCGCGGCGGCTCTGGCGGAAGAAAACCGGACCTCCGCTTTCGGCTTTGATGGCGGAAGCGATCAGCGGAAACAGTGGTGCTGTCATGATTAGGAGCAGACTCGCCAGCACTTTGTCTTCGATGCGTTTGATGACGGGTCCCCAGCCTGACAGGGCCTTGGGTTTGACGTCGAGCAAGCCGACGGGTCCAAGGCTCGATACTTGATGCTGCGGGCGCGCATCCATGAGATCGGAGGCGATGTGGGTGACGATGTGCACGCTGACGGGCAATTGCTCGAACTTGCGTGCGATCATGGCGATGCGGCTGCCGGCCGACTGCGGCAGCGCGATAATGATGCGGTCGATCTCTTCGTTGCGGGCGGCCGCAATCAACTGCTCGAGCTTGCCCGTCATTTCGAGGCCCTCGGCGTTGATGCGTTCTTCACCGGCGCGGTCGTCGAAAACGCCGGCAAAGTGGATGCCGAGCGACGGCGTGATCAGATGGTCATGAACGCGGCGCGCGATGGGGCCGGCTCCGAAGACTGCGACGCGCTGATCGAAGCGCCCGGCCGCCGTCATGCGCGCCAGGATGCTCTGCGCAAAGCCGCGTGACATAACGAGAAAGGTGAAACTCGCCGAAATCCAAGTGAGCAGCCAGACCCACACGTGGCCATCCTGCAGGGCGTGCGGCAAGCCGAGACCGGCCATTGCCGTCAATCCGATGACGAGTGCCGACAGCATCTGTATGGGGCTGACAGGGTAATCGTGGAGGCGGTTAGGGTCGTACTGGTTCCAGTAGCGCAGGCACAGATGCGCGATGAGTGCGGCTGCAAAACTGGTTTGTGCGAGCAAAACCCAATTGCTGACCACGCCGCCAACGCTGCCGTAAATGGCGGCCGGAACGGCGGCACCAAGAAAGATGGCAACGCCATCGGCGAGCGCTGCAAGATCGCACGCTACCTTGCGTGACCAGCGGTTCTGCGGGGCGGTAGCCAGTCGCGTGTCGGGGAGTGCAGGCAAATCGGCGCCGGCCGCTGTACCAATCGTCATGTCCATTCCTTTTCGACGCAAAACACAAACCAAGGTTTTGGATTACCTGGGCGCATTCTAGCAAATTGAAATGAATTTTAGCTAAAGCTGCAAAGCCGCATGCAGTAAATTATGCAGCTCTGTTGAATTGGCGCGATGTTAATTGATTGCCGGAGTCAAAGCCCTGCAATTCTTCTAAAATCTCCGGATCGATCTGATTGAGAATGATACCGGCTATCTTCTTTTGATTGTTGCCCAGCACCTTAAGCGCCTTGCGGGCGAGCTGTTTTGGTGTGCGCCGCCATGACAAGACGAACACGATTTGGTCGGCATGATCGGCCAATAGGCGGCCATCCATCACCGGCAAAAGAGGTGGGGTATCAATAATGATCGTATCGAAGTTATGCTTGAGCTGGTTCAAAATCGATCGCATGTGCGCCGAGCTCAACGCTTCCGGGCTCGAGAGCTCGATCGGCATTTGAGAAACGGCCGGCATGAAGCACAAGCCCGTCGCCGCATCGCGCAGGATAGCCTGCTCGACCGGCAAGCCCTGAATGAGAATGTCGAGAAGACCAGCCTGACGCGAGGGCGCGAGCTGGCGCGTGAGATTGCCGCGGCGCAAGTCGCCGTCGATCAGCAGAACCCGCGTGCCGGTCATGGCATAATGATGCGCCAGGTTGGACGCGATGACGTTGGTGCCTTCGTTGGGCAGACTGGACGCAATCATAATGATGCGGGGGGCATGCGAAGGCCGCCGGTCGTCGACTTCGCGCCGCATCGCTCGAATGGTGTCCGCAAAGTTGCTGTGCGGCTCGGCCAGCATCATGCGGATCGAGCGCATCGGGTCGGTCGACATGATGTCGGTTCCCGACGGCAGCGGGATCGAGCCCAGGTGCGGCAACTGGAATTCGCGTTCGATGTCTTCGCCGCGCACCACGCCTGAGGTCATGAATTCGAGGAGCAGTGCCAGCGTGAGCGAGAGCAAGAGACTGCTGGCGAATGCCAGAATGACAATCTGCTGGCGCTTGGGCGCCGATGGCGTCAAAGCCACCGTGGCGTGCTCGACGATCCGGCTATCAGGCAGCTGCAGGTCCTGGGTCTCAGCCGTCTGTTTGTAGCGCGCGAGGAGGGCTTCGAACATCTGCTTCTGCGTCAGAGCCTCGCGTTGCAGTTCGTTGAGGCGCACGCTCGCGTCCTTGGCGAGTACCTGTCCGCTTTTCAGACCCTAGA
>JANNUW010000497.1:0-10489 GCA_031414095.1 Hyphomicrobium sp.
GTCGACCGGATGATGGCGGCGTAATCGCTTGCCAGAGGCCACGCTTCCGATTATATCCGCGCACGCAGTGGGCGGTTAGCTCAGCGGTAGAGCACTACCTTGACATGGTAGGGGCCACAGGTTCGAACCCTGTACCGCCCACCATTTGATTTCAAAGACTTAACTGACATTTTTTACCTCCTTCGTGGCGCGTGTCCCAAGCTTCGTCCCAAGAATGGCGGTAGCGGCGCGCTTCATGTAATCGGGATCGTGGTGGCCATAGGTGCTTTCGATCACCTTGGCGCTGGTGCCCAAGTATCCCGCCACTTCCCACGTTGGCACTTCCGCCTGCAGCAGCAGTGTCGCGCAGGTGTGGCGCAACACATGCGGCGTTACTCCCGGGCCAAGGCAGGCGCGCTCGCGGGCGACGGCGAAGCCGCGCTTCTCGCGCAGGATCATCTTGCCATTGTATTCAACCGGGCCATTGATCGTCAGTTTTTTCCAGCGCGCGAGGTGCCGCAACAGGCAGACATGGATCGGGGCTGGCGGGCGGCGCTTGTTGGTTTCCCGCTCGCCTTCGCCCTTGCGATAGAGCTTGCCATGATCAAGATCGAACCATCCTCCGTTCACGTTCGGCAGCCAGCGCAGGCGCAGGATCGCTTCGTGCCGGGTGCCCGTGTAGAAGGCGATCAGGATGAAGCGGGCGATGCGATACTGCGGCTTGGCCATGCGCACCCAATGCTTGAGGTCGAGGCTGAGATTGCACGCATTAGGCTGCGAGCGAAAGTTCTCGGACATGCTCCAGAAACTGCTGCAAATCAGGGCTTGGGGCGAGGCACATGGTTCAGTAAGTGTTCAGGTAACGCAGCCAATGTCAAAAAACATAAATACTTAGGACAAGTCACGCGCAAGAATGGTGAGCGGAATCTGGCCAGTTTGATAACTGGCAGTTACCGAAGCCTTTCGAGAAAGTCGTCCGCTTCAGCGAGTATTGCCGTCTGCCGCTCAGATGGCCACCGTGCAAGAGTACGATAGGGCATCGCAAGTCTAGGATTATTTGCCAACCGGTTTTTTTGACGGATCAGGAATGCCCAGTAGAGATAATTGAACGGGCATGCGTTCGGTCCTGTCTTCTGCTTAACGTCGTAGGCGCATCCCGGACAAAAGTCCGACATTCGGTCAATGTAGGCTCCCGAGGCGGCATAAGGCTTGGATGCCATCTGACCGCCGTCCGCGAAAACGGCCATGCCCAATGTGTTGGGCATCTCAACCCACTCGAACGCATCGGCATAGACGGCCAGGTACCAACGCTCGATTTCTCGCGGCGCTACACCGGCCAGCAGGGCAAAGTTCCCCGTCACCATCAGGCGTTGAATGTGATGCGAATAGGCATATCGCACCGTTCCACCGATCACCTCGCGCAGGCAGCGCATGGGTGTGTCGCCAGTCCAATAAAAGGCGGGTAGCTTTCGCGTCGCCTTAAGGGCGTTCCGCTGCTCGTATGCCGGCATCAAGGTCCAGTAAACTCCCCGCACATATTCGCGCCACCCCAATATCTGGCGTACGAACCCCTCGACAGCGTTCAGCGGCGCGGCGCCCGAACGCCAAGCGGCTTCTGCTGCCCGGCAAACCTCTCTGGGAGAAAGTAGTCCGAGGTTTAACGCCGGCGCCAGGAGTGCGTGAAACAGGAATGGCGCGCCTGCCTTCATGGCATCCTGGTAGTCGCCGAAGCGTGGGAGACCTTTGGCTATGAACTCGCCCAACGCACGCAATGCGTCGGCGCGGTTCACCGGCCAGCCAAATTCCTCGAGACCACCGAAGTTATCACTGAAGTGCTGTTCAACGAGCAGCAGCACCTCACGCGTCGTTTCATCAGGCGCGAAACGCAACCGGTCAGGAGGAAGGACGGATGCTGGTAGTGACTTGCGGTTTGCCGCATCAAAATTCCATTCACCGCCTGCTGGCCGATCGCCCTCCATCAGAATAGAGTGCTCACGACGCATCTCGCGATAGAAGTGCTCCATCCGCCATGCGCGACGCCCCTGCGCCCACTGGGCGAAACGGGAGCGACTTGCGAAGAAGCGATCATCGGCGCGAACCTCGACCGGCCGGCCTATCAGGTCTTCCCAGCCTTCGACCATCGCCTGCACACGCCACTCTCCGGGCTCGGTTACAACCAAGCAGTCAGGCGCGTGCCTGGCCACCGCACGCTGAATCTCAGCTGTCAGATTGCCGCTATTGTTTGGGGCATCGAGCGGCACATAGTCGACCGATATGCCGCGTTGACGCAGCTCGCTGGCAAAGTGGCGCATCGCGGACAAAACCAACACGATCTTCTGCTTGTGATGCCAGACGTAGGTATTTTCTTCCATCACCTCCATCATCAGCACGATGTCACGCGAAGGATCGAGACCTGCGAGCGCGGACATGTCGAACGACAGCTGATCGCCGAGAATGATCCTTAGGACGCTCATGACGTTTCCAGCCGCAGCGTCGGAACGGTCGAGATCGAGGTGCCTCGACAGCGTCGGGAGCAATATCTCACGCTCTCCCAGTCCCGCGCCCACTTTTTGCACCAAGCGAAGTGCCGACCACATTGTGCACAGGGCTTGGCCGGAAGCTCCGACTTTAAACGCATCTTTGTCATAGCGTTACCAGGGCACGGGCTGGCCGCGCCAGTCGAAGAAGCCGCCGTTGGCTTCGACAGCAAGTCTATCAACGACGGCCAGCAGATGGCGGGACGCTTCAGCGGGCGTGTGGACGTCCAACCCGATCGCTGCAAAGGGAGCAGAAAGTGCCGTAGCGACCGTGCCAGGATGCAAGGCGACACAAATCCCTTCCGAAGATCGACGCGCCAATTCCACGGCTGCTGTTCGCACAAGCTGGTTGAGGGCCGCCTTCGAGGCGCGGTACGAGTACCAACCGCCAAGCCGATTATCGCCGATGCTTCCAACCCTGGCTGACAAGGTGGCAAAGACAACCTTGCCCGATCGGGGCAACCGCGGAAGCACATGCTTCATGATCAACGCGGGTCCAATGGCGTTCAGCGCGAAGGAGCGCGCGAGATTTCCCGCATCGAGTTGGCGCAAACTCTTCTCTGGTCCTTGGCGATCATCTTGAAGAAACCCCGTCGCATCTATCACGAGCCGAAGCTCCCCCATGTCGGCAGCGGACCTCGCGGCGCGCTCCAAGCTGGTCTCATCCAAGAGATCGATTGGTTGAGACGACTTTCGACTAAAACCAACCACATGTCGGAAGCTGTCGGTGGAGCTCAGTGCTTCAGTCAATGCGCTGCCGATACCGCCACTGGCTCCGAAAATCACGGCAACGCCAGCCTTAGGAAATGAACCCAGGTCAACAGTAGGTGTTGCCCCGGTCGATGATCGCGGCGCTTCAGTCACTGCCTATGGCTTTCGCTCGTTGCGGACGGTGAGATGGAGGCCATGGCCCTTCTGGGCCAGAATACGCGCCACGGCTGAACCTATGCCTCCGCCACCGCCATAAATCAGAACCTTACCTAACATGTCCGTTCCTTGCTGTTCAAATAATTTACCGGGTAGCGTTTTGCCGGTCAGGCATTCAAGCCTTCTCTGCCTCATGGGCTTCCAGGAACCAGAGCGACTTGTCGAGTGAACGCGAGAACGCGGTAAAGATGTCAGCGCTGTCGGCATCTCCAGCTTGTTCCGCTGTGTCGATCGCCGCACGGGTTGCATTGGCAAGATCGCCGTAGCGCTCTGCCAGCGCAGCAACATGGTCATCCACGCTGATGAGATCGGTCGGATAGGCCTTGAGTTTGGAGCCTTCCGCCACTGCCTGAGTTGTACCAAGTGCAACTCCACCAAGCTGCACAATGCGCTCTGCCAGAATGTCGACATGCCCATCAATCTCGGTCCGGAAGTGATCAAGCATTTCATGCACCGCGATGAATTGGCGTCCCCTCAGATTCCAATGTGCCTGCTTCGCCATCAGGGCGAGATCGATCGCATCGGCCAAGCGGGCGTTGAGCAGCGCCGCAACAGTGGTTTTGGTGTTGGATTTCAGATCGTTGCGGGTCTTATGAAGCTTCATTGGTTAACTCCTTCTGAGGCAGTTCCGAAACAAACATTGTCCGTAACATTTCGTTCCTCTCGTTAAGCATTAGATGTCGCCGGGCCTCTTGGATGGCCAGCGTATGTCTTTCAGACGTTTTATCCTCCCAAAGACCACGGTCAGCGTCGGCCGGACCGGAAGGAAAACCCTGTAGCCAAACTCAAGCGCAGCGATCGCCCCGGGAAGCGCCGAAGCGCGCGCCGCCCAGCGCCACCGCGGCAATCGCGCCCATACTTCAACGAAAGCGGCTGCTCCAGAAAGTAGCTGTCCATTTCCAGCGCGGACATGAAATCGTTCCATGGCCTGCCGCTGGGTAAGACCGTCAGGAACCAAAGCGTCTGAGCTCGATACGTCAACAAAACAGAGCGCACCAGAATGATCTTTGCGGCGATAATAGCCGATCTCTGCCCGACATAGCGGACAGGAACCGTCGAAATACACCGTCGACCTTGAAGGCTTAGCTTCCATTTGAATCTCCTGCATATCGCACCGTCAGTTGACCAGCATAGGAGTTTTGTTCAGGTAAGTCGGGTCTTCGATCTGTCTCACGAGGAACTCAGCGACATCTGCGCGCGAAATGATCCCGTTACGCCACTGTGAAGCTTCAGCTAGAACCTTGTAACGTTCCGTCCGCGGTCCACCGGTCAAGACGCCAGGCCGCGCGATAGTCCAATCATGTGAGCTTTCCTTAATCAATTGCTCCTGTCGGCTTTTGTCGTCATAGGCGCGGCCAAAAACGGCCAGGAATGGTAGCCGTTGTAAGCAGTTTATGCTCGAGCGGCTATCGCCAGCTCCAAAACCAGTAACACAAATAAGACGCTTGACCCCTTTAGCTCTCATCGCGTCTAGCAGCACACGAGTTGCATCGGAGAAGAGATAAACAGGCCGAAACAAATCGCCTAGCCCGACGCCAAGTGTGACGATCACTGCGTCAACCCCGATGAGTGCTGCTTCCACATCTTTACTGTTTAATGCATCGCCTCGCACTTTCTCCAGCTTCGCATTTGAAACACTCATCGTGGCAGCGGATCGCGCCAGAGCTCGCACGTCGTACCCAGCCTCAAGTGCTTGGCGTGTTGTCTCCAACCCTACGCCCTTGCTGGCGCCAATAACAAGTACCCGCACGATCCCATCTCCGGTTTCAGTCTAACGAACAATGCGCTTGGTTGAACAATCCATAAGGTCTGCACCAAGAAATCCGCAGAAAACCAAACCGAGCAGTTTTGGAACAATGCCGCAGTCAGCCAATTTTTTAACAACCAAACCAACGCTTATTCGTGCTCGCCATCATGGCGGCGACCCGAACCTCGGATGAATACTTCAGGTTTTGTTGAAGCGGTCGCAAGGGTTGCGACCGTAATCGCTGCGGCTCCTATCAAAATAGAATGCCCAATTAGGCTGGCGACAAGAAATGTGTAGCTTCCGATTGCGAGTGAAAAACTCACCGCCCACATTAGCCCTAATGCCTGCAAAACATAATGCCGAATAGCAACGTCTGGAATATTACGAACCGGACTTACTTCATGATTAAACAGGAAATTCCAAGCATACAAAATATAGCTCCCAGTTCTCGCGATCATAAGTATGCTCCTATGCATTGATGTTACAATTACGTCTCTCTCAGTCAGGTGGATGTGCGACAAAATAACCATGATTCAGTGTGGCTTTGCGCCGAGACTTTAAGTTGGATCTTTAAGCACGCCCATTTATTTGACAAATGCCGCCTTCAATCATGCGCTGCATGCCGCTTCTTCATAATGACATCAACTCTTGCTGGTCACATCTTGCTCTTTAGAAACGCAATGAGATCGGCACGCTCGTCTTCTTTCTTTATTCCCGCAAACGCCATCTTCGTCTTGGCCACAATGGCTTTGGGGTTCTCGAGATAGGCAGCTAGCGCGGCTTCATCCCAAACAGCACCATTCGCGGCATATTCCTTCATGCTGTCTGAGTAAGCATAGCCTTCAGCAACTGCGACCTTACGTCCCACAACTCCCATCAAGTATGGTCCAACTTTGTTGGCTTTATCTGCAACGGTATGGCAGGCCATACATTTTTTGAAAACTTTCTCACCTTTGGCCACATCGCCATCGGCCTGCGCTGTTGTCGACATCAGAACTATGCTCAGTGCTATGGGAGTAAATAATTTCATAATTTAGTATCCTTTTTCTTCGTTCAATCTTGCCCCGTAACACTCATCACATGCTTTTTTGTGTAGCCAGGGGAAGGGCACCGGACGCGGCGCCCTTTCCAATCGCAACGGAAGTTTGTTAGTTCGAAGGCAGCAACACGGTGTCGATTACGTGGATCACGCCATTGTCAGCCTTGATATCAGCAGAAATCACGTTGGCATTATCGATTGTGACACCTGCACCCTTCTTTATAGCGAGCGTGCGATCACCCTTCGTCTTCAGCGTGCGAACATGGATCGGACCCTTGGGCAGCTGGTTTGACATGAGTACGCGGGGCAACACATGATAGGTGAGGATCGCTACGAGCTTGTCCTTGTTCTCTGGCTTGAGCAGGCTTTCGACCGTACCGGCGGGAAGCTTTGCAAAGGCCTCATCGGTTGGTGCAAATACTGTGAGATTCTTGCCGTTCGCCAGCGCATCCGCAAGGCCTGCGGCCTGGGCAGCCGCCAAAAGCGTGTTGAAAGTGCCAGCACCCTTTGCTGTCTCAACGATGTTAGCGGCAGACGCGGCTCCTGCCGACAGTCCAAGCGCTATAACTGCGCCAAATATATGCTTGTTCATCCTATGCTCCTGCTCAATTGGTTTATCCCAAGCAGGATTTTTTCTCCCGCCACCTGGACGCTAGATCCGATGTGGTACAGCGCCCGACGAAACGTCTGGGGCGGCGCATCGGATTGGTGGGCTGCATGGGATCAGCTTCACTTTCTCGTGATCAAGCGCGGCTCACAGTCATTCGTCCCCAAAAATGATCCCTGAATTGGAGCGCCAAAAATAAATAGCCCTTTTAAACAGAATACGTGATCCATGAAGCCCGCTCCCCCGTTTGTGGCCTGTTAAATCAATCACCAAGGAGAAAGTTTATGCGCCCCGTACAAAATCTACTGGCAGCCAGCGTTATTGCTGTGTCTGGCTTCATTGCAACGTCTCAGGCCTTTGCCGCAGACATCGTTGACACGGCTATCGCCGCCGGAAACTTTAAGACCCTTGTCGCTGCCGTGCAGGCAGCGGGCCTTGTAGATACACTAAAGGGTGCCGGTCCCTTCACCGTGTTTGCGCCAACCGATGAGGCTTTTGCAAAGCTTCCGGCCGGTACGGTCGATGACCTTCTGAAGCCTGAAAACAAGGCAAAGCTTGTTTCCATCCTCACCTATCATGTAGTGGCTGGCAAGGTTATGGCAGCTGACGTGGCGGGCAAGGAGACCATGGCCAAGTCAGTTCAGGGTTCTGAGATAAAGGTGAACGGTATGAACGGCGTAATGGTTGACGGTGCCAAGGTCGTAACCGCTGACATCGCTGCCGACAATGGCGTGATCCATGTAATCGACGCAGTGATCATGCCAAAAATGTAACGAGAAGCCCCTCGGCTCTTGTTTGAGGGGTGGGCGTTTTGCTTCCTGGACGCCTGCCTCTCACCCCCCCGATTGCCATTGCGGTTCTCTAGTACCACAGCAAGGAAGTAACTGAATGTGGCGATATTGAACTTCACTGTTAATGCCCAGCAACAAACTTAAAAGGATCTAAATCATGAAAGACATCGTAGATACCGCCATCGCAGCCGGCTCGTTCAAAACGCTCGCAGCTGCAGTGACGGCAGCGGGACTCATTGAGACACTGAAGAGTGCCGGGCCCTTCACCGTGTTTGCACCGAGTGATGCTGCTTTTGCAAAATTGCCAGCAGGAACGGTAGCCGATCTGGTGAAACCAGAAAACAAAGCCAAACTTACGGCCATTCTGACCCTCCATGTCATGCCGGGTAAGGTTATGGCTGCCGACGTGAAGGGCAAGAAGGTTTCGCCAGCATCAGTAAATGGCGAAACATTGCATGTTGACGGCACCAACGGCGTGACCGTGAATGGCGCAACGGTCACTAGCGCTGACATCGCATGCACCAATGGCATCATTCATGTTATTGATACTGTGATCTTGCCAAAGGCTGCCTAGTCTCAAACGTAAAAAAAACACCAGGGTCGCCAGTCAGTGAAAGGCTGGCGATCTGGGTGGCAGGGCAGAACAGAAATGTCGGCGGCTTTGCTGGGAGCTTTCGAGACCTCAGCGACCCCAACGCATCATGAAACCAAAAAATCTATTCATGCCGTTGCAGTGTTAAAGTCTGGTGCCGACGAGCAATGAGGATGGTTCATATCTAAATTAAAGATAGGCCGTAATACAGCAATAAACCCGTACTAGCTTCACCAGACAGGTTCAGACCGATGTTAGCAAGCACCAAAAACTTTGTCGTATATGCCTGGAACTTCGTGTTTAATCACGAAGTAAGCCCGCTTCGTAATATCCCCGACATCGCCGCTCGGCACTATGTTTTGCAGGCGTTGGGACTGATGTGGTCGGTTAGTTTTTCGCTTGCCATTGGAAGCTACACGTTCCTTGCCTGGAGCGTGGTAGGGCATAGTGTATTGATAGCCGCCGCAGCAATTACGGTCGCAACTCTTACGACCGCTGCGAAGAAACCCCAGATGTTCATCCGAGGTTCAGGTCGCAGCCGTGATGGCGAGCACGAATAGGCATTGGCGGTTAACCGATGATGCCAGTTTGCACAATAGTTGACTTCAAAATGTCAATCATCCGGTGAATGCCGCAGAATGGTTCTCGCTGGCTTCTACCCATTTAATCTGAAAGCAATATCCATTGAATGCAAAGGAATCCGATTTATGAAATTATTTGTTCCCATAGCTCTGAGCTTAGGACTGATTGACCTGCCCGATATTCTGTAGCAGACGCAGTGAGAGATTATTGCATAGGTAGCCTCCCGTCGAGAGGGGTTGGTTTTGGTGCGATTGTGAGGGGTGCGGGTGGTCGATAGCCGAGCGCGGAGTGTGGACGTTTGGTGTTGTAGTGAATGCGCCATTGCTCGATGACGACCTGTGCTTCCCTGAGACTGTAGAAGATCTCCCCATTGAGGCATTCATCCCTGAGTTGCTCCGTCGTCCCGGCTTCCTTGCAGGCCATGGCAATCGTCTTGCCCTGTCCCTGCAGCACCACAATCTGGCGCAGCTTCGTCACGATCTGCTCCGCCGCGAGTCTCTTCCTTCCCATCGTTTTTCTCCTTTCCAGGTCAATACTCTTGTCTTATGAGTTTTTTGGTTTCCAAGGCAAAAGGGAGCCACTGCACGCCACTTTGCGTGGTGAATGGTGGCGGGGGAAGGATCGGTCAATACTAAGGTCGTAAAGGGCCGAATATGAGTTTGGTCACCCCTGTCTTTTCTATCAACCTGAACGGATACCAGGGCTCTGAGGCCCGCATGACAAGACCAGGTGGAGAAAAGACCCATGCGACAGACAATCGGCATTGATGTTTCAAAAGATACTCTGGACGCTTATCGACTGTCGGACGGAGAGCATATCCAGGTAGGCAATGACAAGCTGGGCCACAGGACTCTGATCCGATGGCTTGGTAAAGACCGTGGCCCTCTTGTGGTATTTGAAGCCACAGGCGCATATCACCGACAGATGGAAACGGCGCTCGCGGCTCGCACTATACCTTTCGTCAAGGTCAATCCTCGACAGGCACGCAGGTTTGCCGAAGCGACTGGCAGGCTGGCTAAAACTGATCGCGTCGATGCGGCCATGCTGGCCAAGATGGGAGCTGTTCTCGAGCTTGAGGCGCAGAAGCCCAAAAGCGAGAATCTCCATGAACTCAAGGAATTGATGACCGCACGCCGAGCTTTGATCAAGGACCAGACTGCGGCAAGGACACGGCTTGCCACCACGACTCTGTCGCTGATCAAGCGCCAAATCAATGCCCGCCTTTTGCAAATCACCGAACAAGTGCAGCAGATCGATGCTGCCATGACCAGCAAACTCGCACACGATGAAGCAATGTCCCAACAACTGGCCATCCTCGTCAGCATCCCCGGCATCGCGGCAACCACAGCCCTGGCGATGCTCATCGAAATGCCTGAACTGGGCACACTCGACGGAAAACAGGCTGCCAGTCTTGCCGGGCTTGCCCCAATCTCGCGTCAATCAGGCAAGTGGCAAGGCAAGGAACACATCCGGGGTGGACGCCCGCTGCTGCGCCGAGCCATCTACATGCCCGCGCTCGTCGCGGTCCGCTTCAATCCCGCTCTCAAGGCAAAATACGATCAGCTCATCCAGGCTGGAAAACCTGCCAAGGTCGCCCTCATCGCAATCATGCGCAAGCTCATCGTCATGGCGAACGCCTTACTGCGTGACCGGCGCAAGTGGGTGGAAATTAGCCCTTGACGAAGACG
>JANNUW010000498.1:0-8953 GCA_031414095.1 Hyphomicrobium sp.
GGTTGGCGCCAAGCATAGACTCACTGTATGCTGCCGGGCTTCTGGTCGCTGCCGTAGGTGTGGTCGAGCTGGTCAGTCTTAAAGTTGAAGCCACCCAGGTTCTTCAGCTCAAAGCGCAGCATGACGGTTTGGTCGGGCACGATTTCGCGCCGCGCGTCGGTGATGAACGTTTCCTCGTACGTCACGCTCAGCATGAAGCACTCGTCGAGGTAGCGGATCTGGAGGCTGTCGAGCAAGCGCTGGCTGGCGTCAATATCATAACGCAGGCCGGCCATCACGCTCCAGCGGTCGGTCAGCTGCAACCCAATTTGGCCGATGATGTCCTGCTGCGAGATTTCAAGCCCGCGCGAGGGGTCTGCGGCGGTAAAGGTGTATGTCGTTTGCGCACTCATAGGGCCGTAGAGGAAGCGGGCCGACAGATCCTCGCGGCGGAGCTCGCCCGACTGCTCGTCGAAGCGCGACTGCGCCAGGAAGCGGAACGAGTCGATAGGAGCCACATAGAGACCGAGCACATAGTCGGAGCGATCGGTTTCAAGCCCGCTCGTGGGCGAGTGCACGAAGCGGCCGTCGGGATCGCGGCCGGGATCGGCGTAGGGGTTGTCGCCCTTGAGATGGAAGCTTTCGCCGGCCAGCACGCGCACGAACCCGCCCGAGTTAGCTTGGAAGGTATACTGCACGCCTGCATTGACGCGGGTGCCGGTCTCGAGACGGTCAAAGCCCGAGAACTTGTCGGTCTCGAACAAGTTGGTGTCATCGAAAACGAGGCTCTTGGCATCTTCATCGGGCAGATTGCGTTGCGAGATCGCGTCCTGGCGGGTCACGACCTGGCCGATGGGTTCAACCACGTGTGAGCCCACCGACGAATTGGCAACCCATGGATACGCGACCGTCACGCCGCCGGTGGCGCGGCCACGGGTGACCGTATCATCGTTGAAGCTCAAGCCTGTGACCGTGTCAGTGTAGTTGTTGTACTGGTAGACGTCACCGCGCAGTTCGCCGAATGGCGTGTAAGTGATGCCGAATTGATCGATCATCCGGCGGCGCCACTTCAGTTCAGTGGTCGCCTTGTTGATGCTCGCGTCGCGGTTCAGCGCATCACCGTTCTGGCGGGTGAAGCTGAGCATGTTGGAATCCCAACGCAACTCGCCGCCAAGCACCGGGTCTGTAAAGACGTAATTGTGGTCGATGATGGGATGGACGTATGAGCCCGACTGCGCCGTATCATTCACCAGCAGGCCGCCGAAATGGTAGAGGCTGGCGCCCAGATAGCTGCGTTCGGATTGGCCGTTGACATAAGCCGTGTTGACGCGATCGGTCAGCAGAATGCTGTCGAGCTTGTAGAAGCGCCGGAACGTGTCATCGCTTTCAAGCGTCGCGTCCCAGCCGGCTTTCCACCAGCTTGAAATCGAATATTCGCCCTTGCTTTCGATACTGCCGCGCCAACCATCGAGATCGGTCCGGTTGGCGCTCGGACCCGACAACTTCGAGGCATCCTGGTCGATGCCGGCCGCCTTGATTGTGTACTGTCCATCGACGATTTTGTGGCGCCAGGCACCTTGATACAGGATGCCCTGCTTCGACAGATAAGCTGGGTGGAATGTGAAGTCGTAGTTGGGCGACAGCGCAAAGTAATACGGAACTTCGACCGAATAGCCGAGGTCGCCTGAGCTTGCATAACTGGGCGCCAAGAATCCGCAGCGCCGTTTGACGGTCGGATCGGGATGCTGGAAGTACGGCAGATAGAAAACCGGTTGACCAAACAGTTTGAACTGCGCGTCCTGATAGTAGATCGTCTGGTCAGCTTGGTTGTGCGTGACCTTTGACGCGCCGATGCACCACAGCGGCGGCATGCCGTTGTCGCTCTTACAGGCCGTGAAGGATGCATTGGTGAACTGCGTGACGTTGCCTTCGCGCCGCTCACCGCGCTCTGCCGTGATACGGCTTTCGTCCTTTGAGATAATCGACAGCGACTGCACGAAGCCGTCGCGGAAATCGTCGGTCAGTGTGTAGCGCTCGGCGCGGACGATGTTGCCGTTCTTTTCCTTCAAGATGACGTTGCCGACCGCGTTCAGCGTGCTGGCGCCCTGGTCGTAAATCACTTCGTCGGCGGTCAGCTGATTGTCTTCGTAGAAAATTTCGACGTTGCCGCGCGCGATCACCCGGTTGCCCTTGGTGTCGTAAATCAACTGATCGCCCTGGAGGTACAGCGGCAGTTTCTCGTCGAATTTTTTCTGGGTGTTTCCAAACATCCCGCCCTTGGTCTGCGGGAACGAACTCGTGCTGCCACCTTGTGCGCTTGTTTTGGCACTGGGATCCTGCGCAAATCCAGCATTAGGCGTGAAAGCGCAGATGGCTACGGCGACCAAGCATGCAGAAGCGATAACCCGCCCTAACCCAATTGCCGCCTGCAACAGGTTCGAAGCGTGTTTATCGCCGTATGTCCCTCGCGGTAGCCGCGCAGAACGCATCACTCAGCCGTCCTCCTGGTGCAACAGCACCGTAATCGACCCTAGAATGGCCGTGAGAATTGGCATCCACACAGCGAACCATGGTGGAGCAAATCCAGCCACGCCCGCTTGCCGAGAAATTTCCGCCAGAAGGAAGAAACCCAAGCCCCCCACCATTCCAGTGATGACCATAGTCTGGATGCCGCCCGAGCGGAATGACCGAAGCGACACAGTGGCGGCTAAAAGAACCATCGACACGCACATAATCGGCCGGGCCAACAGCAGGGCATATTGAATCCGCAACCTAACCGATGAAAGTGCAGCTTTATCAGCCACTTCTATGAGGCGCGGCAGTTCCCAAAACGAGACCGCTATCACGTCGCCCATAGCGTCGGCCACACGCTCTGGCGTGAGGTAGGTCGAAAGCAGGTAGGTGCCGAATTTTTCTGGCGCTTGCCCCGTGCGCGCGACCAGGGCTTTTTTGAGCAGCCAATAGCCTTCCTGAAGGCGGCCCTCCGCCGCATCGATGCGCTCGACAAAGGCCCCGCTTTTGTCGAAAACGAATGCCGTAACCTTGGTCAAGACAAGGCCTTCCTTGGAGGCGTGCACGGCATGAATGACGGACTGGCCATCGGCGCCGTCCTGCCGCAGCCATGATCCGGCCGAGCTCGTCTTCAGGAAATTCCCATCTTTGCCAAAGGCTTCCGCGAACAATAGTTCGGCCTTGTCGCGCGCCGCGGCCGCCATCGGGTTATAAACCGCGACGCTGAACACGCCCAAACCCACGGCGACAACGATGCCGGCACGCAAAAACTGCCAAACCGACATTCCGCCCGCCCGCATAACTGCCAGTTCGCTTTTGCGCGACAGCATCAAGAGCGTGCTGATCGAGCCGACCAAAATGGCGAAGGACAGTAAAAACTCGGTGTAGGCCGGTAGTCTGAGCAGCGTCATCCAGGTCAGGAGCGACACCGGCACGTTGCCCTTCTTGCCGGACTGGCGCAGCATTTCGATGAAGTCGATCATGAAGATCAGAACGGCACACAGCAAGAACACCCCAAGTATTGAGATGAGGAATCGGCGCGCGATGTAGAAATGCAAAGTCAATTGGCTCGCTCCCGTGCGCGCCGCCCAAGACCCCACCAAACACCCGTGGGGTGCGGGAGACGGCGGGCGAAAGCCGCCAGCATTTCGAGCTGCGCGGCCAGCAGAGCGGCGCCCGGTAGGGGCTTTGGGCCGCGCACGAGCAAGATGGCCGCAAGGCCAGCCGTGACCAGCGGTATCGCATAGAGTAGCGGAACGGCGGCCGTGTTGATGGCGACGATGTTGTTGACCGCCAAGCCAGACAGCCGGCAGATGATGGCGGCGAGAAAACCCGTCGCCAGGATTTTAACGCGGTTCTGGCGCGTGCTTTGTGCCTGCCCGGCCGTCGCTAAGGCAATCATGACGAAGGCCAGCGCGTACAGCGGGTTAGAGAAGCGCTCATGCAACTCGGCGGTGAAGTTGCCCGGGATCAACTTGTAATTTTTGCTGGTCGCTTCGGGATTAACCAGTTCGCCGAAATAGCGCTCGCGCGGCTTCAGGTCTACGACGCCTTGGATTTTGGCTTCAAAACTGTCGAGATCGACGGTGTAGGTCTCGAACGCCAGGATTTCGGCGGGCTTCTTGGGATCATTATGGGAAACCACGTGACCGTCTCGCATGACGAGGTAGGCCGTTCCGTCCTGTTTGACGATGACCCCGTGCTCGGCCAGATACGATTGCGATTCCCGCCGTTTGCGATTGTCATCCATAATGATGCCGCGGAGCTCGCCATTGGCTGAGCGGTCGCGGATATGCAGGGTCAAGCCCTGTTCTGGGCTCGAAAATTTTCCGGGCTGAATGACTTGTGTCAACAGGTCGGTGCGCATCTGCATGACCGTGGCGCGCAGGTGCTTGAGGCTCCACGGCATGGCGAAATGATTGACGCCCGCAACGCACACCATGACGACGGTTGCGAGCAGGAGTAGCGGCCGCGCCGCCGTCCAGACGGTGGCCCCCGAAGCCGTCAGCACGATTAACTCGCTGTCACTGTTCAACCGGTTGAGAGTATGGATCGATGCGATAAGCAGGGCGATGGGTGCAATGATCGCGAGCAAATTGGGGAGCGCCAGCGTCGTCATGGCGAGCAGCGTCCAGCCGCTTTGGCCCGATGAGGTAACGACGTTCAATTCGCGCAAAGCCAGCCCGATCCAGACCACGCCGCCGAGTGAGGCAAGAATGAGCAACAGCGCACCGGCCGTCTGTCTGAACACATATCGGAAAAAGATCGTCATCGGCCTCGAGCGGTCAGGGTGTCGCGGGTGGAATCAGTTGATCGCCCGCGGCGTTGTTAGCATCATGAACGCCATCGGCGGCGGCCAAGTCCCACCGTCCACATGACAATGGCCGAATTCCGATCTTACGGGCCGGTTATATGCAAAGCACCCGGGCACTGATAGCTAAACCGGACAGTTATGTTCGTCGCGGCGGCTACGGGGCGTGCGAAAGTAACTTGCGCTGATTAGATTGGTCTCGCCATCGAAGCGGTCCTAGAGTTGGACACACTAATAGAGAGGTGCTCAGATTGGCTCTAATTGAACCGCGAGCAGCGCCTGCGCGATGCGCGATCACAGGCTGCAAAATCTGGATCTTCGATCTCGACAACACGCTCTATCCGGCCGAGTGCAATCTGTTTGCCCAGGTCGATCAGCGCATGGGCGATTACATCGCCAAGGCACTGGGCGTGCCGTTCCCCTACGCTCGGCATTTGCAGAAAAGCTATTACCGGCAGATCGGCACCACGCTCTGCGGGCTCATGCAGGTGCATAAAATGCAGCCCGAGCCGTTTCTCGATTATGTGCACGACATAGATTTGAGCCTGCTGCCCGCTCTGCCCGAATTGCGCCGTGCCATCGCGCGGCTTCCCGGACGCCGTCTTATTTTCACCAACGGCTCGCGCAAGCACGCCGAGGGTGTCGCGCAAAAGCTCGGCCTGTCAGATCTGTTCGAAGACATCTGCGATATTACGGCGTGCGGGTACGTGCCCAAGCCCGACCGGCGCGCCTTCGAGGGCATGGTTGCGCGGCACGGCTTTGAAGCCCGTGAAGCCGCCATGTTCGAAGACATGCCCCAGAACCTCGAAGTGCCCCATGCGCTCGGCATGGCGACGGTGCTCGTGCGCTCCACCTACATGGATCACCCGATCCAGGAGAAAATGAAAAAGTGGACGAGCCTCCCCGCCCACATCCACCACGCCACGGATGATCTGACGGTGTACTTGGAGGGGCTGGAGTTTGAGACGAGCGGCAGCAGGCAATAGCGTTGCTGTTTTGACACGGGTCTGAGCATATAACGCTTGAAGCGGCGGCCAGTGTCCAATTTGGGTTTGCTCTGGCGGCACCCGCGCTTTGAAATGCAGTGGTGCTACCCGTCCAACTGTTTCGGGGCGGCTCTCGATGCTCCTCAGCATTTAGAGCACAGCCGCAAGCACGGCTGATGAGCCCTACGGTCAGTTGACTGGATAGCAAAGTCCCGCGTCAAATTTGTGAGCACAGCGCCATGCAGATCGTGCCCGATCCCACGCCGCCGATCGAACAGCCCGACGACATCCCGGCACGGGGCAAGGACATTATCGGGCGGCTGCGCGGGGGTGATCTGCCTCAGATGGTCGACTGGTTCGATCCGGGGCTGCTGGCCAAGGTTGGTGTCCGCTCGATCATCTCGGCGACGCTCGGCCAGTATACCGACCAGCGTCTCATTCAAGCCGCGACCGACAACGAGAGCGAGGACGCTCTCAAGGCGCGCTACGATTACAGCGGCTCGGGCGGTTCTGCCGACGGCATGCAGCCCGAAGCCGACGGCGCCATCTGGATCGACTATATCGCGGACCTCGGAGACGGGTTCGAAGCCACTTACGCGATGGCCTATCTGCTGTCGGCTGAAACTCTCAAGGTCGAAGACGAGCCAAATCCGCTTCCGGCTGGAAAACTCCTGATCATGGGTGGCGATCAGGTCTACCCGGACGCGACCAAGCATGAATATGAAAGCCGTCTGCGCGATCCCTACGACTGGGCCTTCTCGACCGACAATCCCACCCGCAAAGTCTTCGCCATTCCCGGCAACCACGATTGGTACGACGGGCTTTCGGCCTTCAGCGCGCTGTTCTGTTCGGCGCGCGACCGCATCTCGGGCGGCATCGGCGCGCAACTCGGCGGCTGGCGCTGTCACCAGCACCGAAGTTATTTTGCAATCAAACTGCCGCACAACTGGTGGATC
This sequence comes from Hyphomicrobium sp., assembly GCA_031414095.1. Taxonomy (GTDB): domain Bacteria; phylum Pseudomonadota; class Alphaproteobacteria; order Rhizobiales; family Hyphomicrobiaceae; genus JANNFX01. Next base: position 6,744 of record JANNUW010000498.1, read on the forward strand.
TGGGGCCCCGACATCCAACTCGCCGACAACCTCGACGACAGTCAGCGCGATTATTTCGACCTGATGGCCGATCAGACCAAGCCCGGCGACAACATCATCCTGTGCCTTGCCGAGCCGAGCTGGCTGCACAAGAACTACGACAACATGCACGAGATCAGCATGCTGGCGCGCAAGAGGGGCGCGAAAATCTGCGCGGTTCTCGCCGGCGACTGGCATCACTACAGCCGCTACACGAACGACAAGCTCGGCACGCAGTTCATCACATCAGGCGGGGGCGGGGCGTTTGCGCATGCGACGCACGGCCTCAAATCACACATCGATCTGAAGTGGGCAACGCCGACCGGCGCGGGCGCGCGCGTCTCCGACCCCGAAGATACGACCGATTTCAACCGCAGTGAAAAGGCCGTCATCGGGCCGCAGGGTCCTGACTTTACGCAGCAGCAGATGGACATCAGTGCGGAAGACTGCGCGCCGGCGCCAGGCCAGAGCGCGCCAGCGCCGGCCGGAGGCACCAGCTTAGGGCCGCTCGGCTCCGTGCCCACGTCGGCTACGGAAATCGCCGACACGATCCGTCGCAAGGTGCGGGCCGTGCGCAAGGAGCAGATCAAGAGCGACGCCTACGTCTGCCACGCGCCGCATATCTACCCGCCGCGCTGGAAGAGCCGGCTGCTGTGCCTCAAGAACTTGTTCCTGCCCTTCCGCAATCGCGGCTTCACCGCGCTCGTCGGGATCGTTTATTTCCTCTATGCCTGGGGTTATGTAACGGCCGACCCGCGCCAGTCTCCGGTCTTGCGCAAGGTCAAGGACGCCATTGCGGTCGAGGCGAATAACGCCGGCGAGACGATCAGCTACATCGATCAGAGGATTAAAGACCTCAAAACTCAGAAGCAGTCGCTGGCGGCGCGGACGGATAAAACGTCTGACGAAGTTATCAAATCGATCGACGGGGATATTGTCGCCGCCGAAGACACCCTCAAAGGCGCCAACGACGAGTTGAGAAAAATCCATGATCGCCAGAAGGCGTTGATGGATGACGACGAGAAGAAGCAGTTCGACGCCTTCGTCACCAATGCGACCAAGGATGCCGCCGATCCAGCCTTGGGTGTGGCCGGCAAGCTCTCGCACCTAGCGACCGCGATGGTGACATATGCGATTGCCGATCTCTTAAGCCCCAAGGCTCTGATCGCGGCGGCGGAGCAAAGTCCATTCTTCGCGTTTCTGCTGCTCGGGTTGTGGGGTTTGCTGATCACCTATGTCGAGTCGGAGAGCCGGCTTGCCAAGATTGTGATCGGGACCGTTCACTTCGCGGCCCACCTCGTCACGCTTCTGATCGTCAGTTGGATTGCGACCAGCACCAGCGTGCCGGTTAAGCTCTTGGGCACGTCGTTGCTCGGCACCGATGTTTCGAGCGTGAGCGGCGATCTCATCCGCATCGGCTGGAGCCTGCTGTTGACGTTCTTTATCGGCGGCGCGCTGGGCGGCTTCGTCATGGGCCTCTATTGGACGCTGACATCGACGCTCTTGAATATGCATTCCGGCGATGCCTTCGGCGCACTCGGCATCAAGGACTACAAGCATTTCCTGCGCATCAAGCTGGAGCCGGGCCGCGCCACGGTCTACGCGATAGCGCTCGACAAGGTGCCCGGCCGCAGGGGCTGGCGCTGGAGGCTCGGCAAGGACGAGCAGCGCCCCGCGCACAATCCGCTGATCCTGCCCAAATCCGCCATGCAACCCCGCCTCATCGAACCCCCCATCATCATCGACGCCGCAAAGGTGCGGGCTTAGGGGGTACGGAAAGGGCGGACGGTGTTTTTTGGATGGGCTGGTGTTTGGGGGGGGCGAGGGCGAATTGAGGTGAGGTAGTAAGGGTGTGTGAGAGTCAAGCGCGGCCGATCCTTAAGGATGGGATCGCGAGCGCATGTTCAAGGCCTGAACACGCGCTTCGCAATCACCACCCACTTGGACTCGAGACACCCACATCCACTCAAGACGTTGAAGGCATCATGTAGTGCTTGATCAGCCAGTTCATGCCGATTGACCAAGAGTCATCTGTGTTGCCGCGAATGTCAACGCTGCGCACAAACGTCATTTTTGAAGTTGCGACATCGGCCATGTAGACATTCATGTTCAGGATCAAGTTAGAAACTTTCTGCACCCGTATCCAGGCGATGCGCTCGGCTTTGAGCTGCTTACCATAGTCGATTTCGCAA
>JANNUW010000499.1:0-3206 GCA_031414095.1 Hyphomicrobium sp.
ATCGAGGGCGTGTTGATCGTTTGGCCTGCAAAAATCGCGCTGTCGAAGCGGCCGTTTTTCGTGAGGCAAAACAGTTTGGGCAACGGCCACGGCGGCGTGGTGGTCTCGAGCCGCGCGACGGCGCGAGGCGACAGGATCAGCATGCCGTGCGCCGCTTCCCCGCCCAAAACCTTCTGCCACGAGAACGTCACGGCGTCGGCCTTTGTCCAATCTATAGTCTGAGCGAAGACCGCCGATGTCGCGTCGATGAGCGTGAGGCCCTGGCGATCGGCCGCGATCCAGCCGGCACCGGGTACACGCACACCCGACGTGGTGCCATTCCAGGTGAAAACGATGTCCCGCGCGAAATCGACCGACCGCAAATCTGGCAGGTGGCCATAGCCGGCTTCAATGATGCGAACGTCCGGCAGCTTCAACTGAGTGACCACATCGTTAAGCCAAACTTTGCCGAAACTCTCCCAAGCCAGCACGTCGACACCGCGCGTGCCCAGCAGCGACCACAGCGCCATTTCAAAAGCGCCCGTGTCTGACCCCGGTACGATGGCGATGTGATAGTCGGCCGGCAGCTGCAGCAAGGCTCTCGTCTTGTCGATGGCGAGCTTCAATCGCGCCTTACCTTCTGGCGCCCGGTGCGACCGGCCGGTAAACGCGCTGTCGAGGACAGAAGCCGTCCAGCCCGGCCGCTTGGCGCAAGGGCCAGACGAGAAGTTCGGGTTAGCTGGACGCGTGCCAGGCCTCAAATTGCTACTCATGATCTCTCCTGTTCGTCACCGATCAGCAGCGCATCGAGTACGCCCGTCAGGCTAGGTGTGGCGACGTACGTGTTCGCTCCGTGTTCGACGGCCGGGCGGCGCACCACGCCACCGTAGCCAACGACATAAGCGCCGCCTGCACGTGCGGCTAAATCGGTGACGCCGTCTCCCACCATGGCAACTGATCCATGTTCGGCGGCTATGGCGCGGCAGACTATGGCTTTGCCATCACTGCGGCTGAGTGGCGATGAGGTGTCAAACCCCCGATAAGCGCCCGATGCGTCGAAATAAACTTCCACCGCATGAACCCGCGCCGCTGCGATCCCCAGCGATTGAGCGAATGCAGTGACAGGCTGGAGCAACCCGCCGCTGACGACGTAGACGGTTATGCCGGAGCGCTCGAGCCCTGCGATCGTCTCCTGCGCACCGGTGACGATTTCCTCGCCGTAGCGTTTGCCAAGCCACTCGAGCGCTGCGCGGCCGGGCTCGATACGTTCGAGCCGTTTGGCGTAAACCGCCTGGAGCGCGACGCGGCCGTCCATAGCTGCGTTTGTCAGTTCGGCGATCTGTCCTTCACATCCGGCCCTGCGTGCCAGCTCGTCGATGCCTTCGATGCGGCTCAGCGTACTGTCGCAGTCGAAGCAGACAGCATTAAATCTGCGGCTCACAACTCGACCTGTATCACTTGTTTGATGACTGCCAACGCGCCGATTTCTGCCATTGCCTGTTCCGATAACGGTGCCGAGATGCCGATCAGCGCCATGGCATTTGATTGCCCGGCCTCGCTTGCTACTTCCATGCGCGAAATGTTGATGCCCTCGCGGCCGAGAATGCTGCCTAGAGCACCCACAACGCCGGGCCGGTCGTCATGGCGTGTGAACAGCATGAAGCCTTGCGGTACAGCTTCGACATCAAAGTTATCGATGCGGACAAGCCGCGGTTGGCGTTCTCCCAAAAGCGCGCCCGCCACGCTTGTCGTGCCCAATGCCGTCGTTGCGCGCAATTCGATCAGCGCAACATAGTCGTCGGTCTCTTCGGACCGGGTCTCGCGCACCTTCATGCCCTGCCGATGCGCCAATGTCGCAGCATTGACCTGGTTCACGGCGATGGCCAAGCGTTTGCCCAGTATGCCGGCCAAGGCGTGGCCCGTTATCAAGCGCGGATCGAGTTCGGCAACACGGCCGAGCAAACTCACTTCCAAATCAGTGACCGGCCCTGCAGCCAGTTCCGCAATGAGACTCCCCAATGCCCGGGCAAGTTCTTGATAGGGGCGCGCACGCACTTGCTGATCGCTTGAAATGCGGGGCAAGTTTACGGCATTGGCCGTTGCACCCGTTGCCAAAAAGGCCGCGACGCTTTCCGCGATTTTCAGGCTCACGGCCTGTTGGGCTTCTTCCGTAGATGCACCCAGATGCGGCGTGGCGACAACGCTATCGAGAGTCAGCAGGGCCGAACCCTTTGGCGGTTCGTTGGCGAACACATCAAGGGCGGCACCCGCCAGATGACCGCTTTTCAAGACGTCATAGAGCGCTGCTTCGTCGATGAGCCCGCCTCTCGCGCAGTTGATCAAGCGGGCGCCGGGCTTCATGCGCGCTAGCCGCGCGGCATCAAGCAGATTGCGGGTTTTATCCATCAGGGGACAATGCAGGCTCACATAATCTGACTTCGCTAAAAGCTCATCCAGCTCGCAGGGCTCCGCCCCCGTCTCTGCAATGGTTTGCGGGGTAACAAAAGGATCGTAAGCCAGCACGTTCATTTGCAGCGCTAAGCACCGGCGCGTGAAAATGCGGCCGATGGTTCCAAAACCGATGACGCCGGCTGTCTTGCCCGTGAGTTCCGTACCTATGAAACGCGCCGGCTGCCATTCGCCGGCACGCAACGAACGATCGGCTTGGGGAAGATGGCGGCTGAGGGAAAAGAGGTGTGCGAGAGCGAGTTCAGCAGTCGTCGTGGCGTTCGAGTCGGGGGTATTGAAAACAACGATGCCGTGTTCAGTGGCGGCGCGAACGTCGATGTTGTCGATGCCGATGCCCGCACGGCCAATCACCTTGAGCCGCTTTCCCGCCGCTATGACGGGCGCGGTGACCCGGGTTTTGGACCGCACGATCAATCCATCGTAGCTGGCTATTGTCTGACAAAGTTGAGCCTCGTCCAAACCCGGTGCTACGTCAATTTCAAATCCAGCATGGGCCGCTAACAGACTCTGTCCTTGTTCGTGAATGGGGTCGGCGACGAGGATCCTGTGTTTAGCGCCGCTCAATTGCAACTCCATCTGGTTTGCGAGGCAGTCGATGAACTCAAATGCAAACTGCCCGCCGGTTTTTTAACGGCTCTCGACACGGCCTGACCGGAAAATGTCTACTTCAGCGTCGGGAAATTGAACTGCGCCCCGGCGCGGATGCCCGTCGGCCAGCGCGCGGTGATGGTCTTGATGCGCGTGTAAAAGCGCACGCC
>JANNUW010000500.1:0-4124 GCA_031414095.1 Hyphomicrobium sp.
GCACAATCGCAACGCCACGTTCCCTCACCAGGTTCACCGCCTCAAGCTTGAACTCGCGCGAATACTTCTTTCTTTCCATCTGAAACCTCCAGTTCCATCAAAACACCTTAACTTGGCGTCCGTGGAACCGGCAGCAGGCCACATAGGCGGGTTGCTCGGCGGTGCAGCGCTCGCATTTTAGCTTGATGCTTTTCGTTATTGCTTCACCGAGTTTCATGGACAGGAAGCAAAGAACGCAACAGGAACGACGTCACGCTAAAGTTGCGGTTGAACTTCAAATCTGATGCAATTGCGTGAAATGGAACAAGCCAGAGTTCGTCTGTCGGCGAGCTTCTGTCCAAGAAGGCGGCCTCCTCCACGGTATCAACACCAAAATTCAGCAGGTAGCTGCAGACAAATCTGGATGAAAAATCTGGCGCTCTATCCCGCGGAGCCTTGCCCCAAGGGTTCAATGTTAAGCAACGATGTTTTTGCATATGCTCCTCCGATTGTTACGTCATCAGGGAAAGAGCACGACCGCTTTGTTGCCAATGGCCGCATCTGCGTTAGCAGTACCACCTTGCCCGGTTAGGCAGGTTGGCGAGGGACGAACCCTTCTCTTGATGCATTGGGAACTCTAGGCGCAATCGGCTGAAAACGCAAATCAGAGGGCGGAAGCCATCGGACCCACCTTTGACCAAGGGTAAATAGCTGCGCTGATGGAGTTCACTAAACCCTAAAGCGAAGTGGGCCAGCTGGAGCAGGACCGCTGACCCCTTCTATCAACCCGGGTAATCAGCCCCGGGTCAAATTATCGTAAATGGCGGCTCGGTCGAGCAGTGGGCGAAGAACAGCTTATGGCCGAGAGGACCTTCACCCTCGATGATGGGCCTAAAACCATTCACAGATGCTGCGGCAGCCTCACAGGCGGCCTTCGGCAGCCTTGAGCCACATGGACCCAGCACCGCCCTGAAATCCCCCGAGAGTTGGAGTGCCTTTGCCCAAATTTTCCAAGATCGCCTCTCCAAGCCCGCCGCTCACCGACACGAGCGCAACGTGACTAGCCAGCAACGCTCCTAGGGTTGGGCATGGGCTCGGGAGGATTTCCGGCGAAGGGAAGAGGCCGAGAACTACACGCAGCTAAGCAGCCATTGCCTGATTGATGCGCGTTCAATCGGAAGTCTTTGGAGGGAGTACTGTATTATTGACTGCAGGTGGTGATTTTGGCTGTATGGCCATTCTACGCATGCAACGACTGCGTCTTCTGTCGCATTGTATTACACACTGGTTATAGGTGTCAGTATCCGTACCTACTCCGGAACAATTCATGAGGCAACTAGTTGCCATATTTTCACAACAAGATTTCCAGACGCATTGTTCAAACGAATGCGCACTGCCTTTTATTTCGGCAAAGAGTGACGTTGGACTAATCAGGCAAAATAAAATTAGAAAAAATAATTTCTGCCGAAACATAACGTGCCTCCAAAGCCTCTCCGTTGATGTGTAGTCATGCCACTTGGCGGCGACAGACTGTACATCATCGTCACGGCGGCATCAACAGTCGGAAATATGCGCTGACTTGCCCGATATTTTGTACCAGACGCATTGAGAGATTATTGCATGTGTGACGCCTCGTTTGGATTTGGTGCGATGGTGGCGCGTGCAGGTGGCCTGTACCCGAGTGCAGAGTGCGGACGCTTCGTGTTGTAGTGGATGCGCCACTTTTCGATGACCACTTGGGCTTCCCTGAAACTGTAGAAGATTTCCAACGAGCGACATGGACCCAGCACCGCCCTGAAATCCACCCAGTCGGTCTCCAGCCACAGCTGAAGCTCATCTGGCCCACCATAGACGCCCCGGCAGTGTAGGTTGGCCATCTGCTGGGGCTTGGGGGCAGGCTTCGGGATGTAGACCCGCTTGTTCTCGGGAAAGAGCAGGTCTTTGAGCCCGCTGCCTTGGGCGGGCCCGCAGGCAATCCCCAGCGCGATGGCAAGGGCGATGACGGCCCTGATGATGGCGGCCTCCACTTGTACTGCGACCCAGCGGACACCCAGCCGACAGGGCTCCCCGGCGGGCCGCTGACGTGCCTCATCCGCGCCGCCCTCGGCGGCATCGGGCACCACGGTGCCGGGATGTAGGGGCGGAAGCACCAGACGAGGCCTCCCTCGTACCCGATGTGCCCCCGCGCGTCGAAGTTGCCATCCTCGCGGATGGCGGCGGTGAGGTCGGATGGGTGGAGTTTCATGGGGGGCACCATGGCGCGGGGGTGTGGGGCTCGCGTGGGTGGGGGCATTTGAATACGAGAGCCATGAAGGGGCCGGACCAAAACCATATCGATGACCGACATTAGCAGAAATTGGGCGTGGGGCTATGGCTAGCCAGAGGAAGGCTGAAACTGAAGAAATTCGATACCGAGGGTATCCTATATTGCGACCAAAGGTCCATCCCGGGCGCAAATCATGCGACCATCTTCAGACCTGTCGGTCGCATCCGCCCAGACTAGGGCGCGACTGAGCACCATTCTGCAACTCCTAGAAAGTGATGCCGTCGGATGCGAAAAGCAAGCAAAACCATAGCTTTTAGAACGTGTGGTCCTTACAAGGCCATGGTGAATGCCCCTTCTCAAAGCCCTGAAAGACTGCCTAAACGATGATCCCCTCGATACTGGTCAATACTGCCTTTAGTCTGAACGAACCGTTGGTCGCAGCGAACTCCCATTAATGGAGCTGCGTGCTACAAACTTGGATGTGACATTTTGGGATGATTGAGCTGGGCTTCATGGGCTGGCGCAGGCGGAAGGCTGCTGTGACTGGGTAGGCTGTTATTAACGCCACCGCTGACAGGGCCGCTCACTTCTTCGGATGTGCCACCAGCCATTCCCGTGCGAGGCGTTGGGCTGCGCAACCCACATGCCAGTTCTTGCCATTGATGCCAGTTTGCGCAAAACTCGATCTAAACAGGCCAGTCATCCAGTGGATGTCGGTCAACAATCAAAGTAGCCAGCCCATGATCGACGAATCCTTTCCCTCACCTCATTTCAGTAACCTCGTCCGGAGACTCGACAATCTGGGCACGCACAACATTCGTCGGAATTGGACGGGCAACGATCAGAGCGATTACAATCATCATGGAAGAGTTCCTTTAAGCGAGAGTCCACTGATATTGCGTTTGTCGTGGAAGGACGGCCCAAACGACCCTGTTCAACTTGTTGGCGTCTTTGAACTCAACCTGATGGGCCTCCTATCAGCAGGATATGTTCGTATCGAACCTAAGAAGAATCGTGAGATAAGGTTGCGCTTCTGCAAACGGGTTTACCACGACGAGGAAGTGATTTTCATTCAGGTGAATGATGAGAGTTCGGGGCTGCCTATTGGAGCCGTACGAAGTGCTTCACCATGAATGCAGATGTACCGACTTGTAAGGCATGTTGTACGGCGAAGACGTGACAAGAAAGAACATGGCACAGGCGGAAGGCTGCGCTGGCTGGGTAGGGTGTGGTTGATCGCCAAGACAAGGTAGTGTGTCCGAGGCTTCAATAAATCGACTGTCAACGGGGCCATATCTCACAGCCCGATTTGCAAAGCATTGCATAGTTCGCCGTCTCAGCGATAAAAACGCAGTCATGACAAACCAAATTGACCCCGCCCGCTTCACGGACAAGTCCTTTACGCGGAAACCCGCGTTCACGGAGTCAGTGAATGACTATCGCATCTTGGTTGATGGCCTCACGGCGGGCCGCATCATGGAGATGAAGAGCTCCTTCGGCATAACGAAGTGGTTATGGACGGTTACCGGCCCGTACATGCCACCCGAATTGCGACCCGATAACGGCGAAGAGGAAACGCTGGAGCAGGCTCAAGAGGCCTTCAAGACCAAGTTCAGGCAATGGCTTCGCTGGGCAACAGGGCAACGCGGCAGTGGCGTTTGGTATGGCGCGGAGCCGTGAAGAGTCGAAGCTCAAGCCCGAAAAGTATTCGCTCAGGATTACCCGGGTAGCCGCAGACCTGTCCGCTGCTAAGGGACCATTCCTTTAGGCAACGGCATAAAAAGGCATCGCCGTCCTGACAATCTCGTGATAGCGTTTCCACTTCGTCTGCAATTCCATGTCTTCAACATTGGATTTGCTTATAGGATGCATCAATATG
>JANNUW010000501.1:0-1983 GCA_031414095.1 Hyphomicrobium sp.
TCCATGCAGGGATCGCACCACTGGACAGCAAAGGGCGCGGTCGCATCATGGTTCTCGATACGCCCGTCGCGTGCGGCGGCGTGATGGTCAGCTCCGGTGATCTGGTGTTTGGGGACGCTGACGGCATCGTCATCATCCCAAAGAGGGTCGAGGCAGAAGTTCTTGCTCTCGCGTTCGAAAAGATCAAAGGCGAAAAGAGTACGCTTCGCGACCTGCAGCGCGGCGACAAGCTTGCCGACGTATTCGCACGCTACGGTATACTTTAGCGTATCGCGAGAACCTCCGGTCCGTGCCAGCCAATCGAATCCTGGAAGCGGGGGCGCTTTGGTAGCAAGATCCGAAGTCGTCGCGGACAGGCTCAGCGGCGACGCCAGTGGAAATTCCTGGCAGTCTGGCCATTCACAAGCTAGGTCGCATTCGCTGCAGCAGGCGTGGTCCGATTCCACCGTCCTACCTTTGTTTCTCGGCCCGCCGATCGCGGCAAGAATGAGTACCGTCCCCTGTATGGCCCAGCCTCCGCCCAAATCGACTGGCGAATTGCGGCGGGGCATCTTCCTTGTCGCCGCATCCGCAATTGTTTGGAGCTTCGGCGGGGCGATTGCCCGGTTCATCCATGTCGAAGACAGCTGGACCATCGTCTTCTGGCGATCGGCCTTTGCAGCTGCGTTTCTGCTCGTGTTCATGCTCGTGCGCGATGGGCCAAGAGGGACACTTGCTCTTGTACTAAGCATGGGATCCGCCGGTATCGGCGTGGCGCTTTGCTTTGCCACCGCCTCGACCGCGTTCATTGTTGCGCTGGCGCACACGACCGTCGCCAACATCCTTCTGATGCAAGCGGGCGGGCCGCTTATCGCAGCGCTGCTCACATGGACGTTGTTCGGCGACAAGATTTCAGCCAGCACATGGGGCGCCATCGCCGCCGTGATTGTTGGCGTCGCGGTTATGGTGTCGGGCTCGTTCTCCGGGAACATATCCCCCTTGGGCGACGGTTTGGCACTGTTGATTTCGATTGCGTTTGCGACTGCCACCGTGATCACGCGACGCCACGCTCACGTCAGAATGACGCCAGCCGTCTTTTTGGCAATGACTCTTGCTTCTTGTGCATCTGCGCTGATCACTCCGCCCATGCTCGTCGATCCTGTCGACTTCGCGCTGCTCTTCGTTTTTGGCGCACTCAATCTGGGATTCGGGTTGTCGCTGTTCGTGACCGGCGCTCGCCTCATTCCAGCTGCAATTGCAGCCCTCGTCGGAACAATTGAGCCGGTCCTTGGGCCAGCTTGGGTTTGGATAGTGCATGGCGAAGTCTCAAGCGCGCGAACGCTTCTAGGCGGCTCTTTGGTCTTTCTGGCCCTCGTTGTCCATCTGGCGGCCGAATGGCGGCGACACCAGCGACTGCAACATGCGTAGCCGGCGGCGGAAATTACAATCAGCTTCAGCAACACGTAAAGGCGGTTCTGACTCGCCCTCGCCGCCGCGAATCACATTGTTGGTGCTCTTGTGCGATCCAGTTCTATTACTAATGCGCGAATGCCTGATTCTGAAACCGCGGCGGCGGCACTAAGCTCAGAGTACCCCCTTAGTCGCGGCGCACTGGAGCTTCCGATATGCCGCTTCGATAGCAGCAACCGCCAAGAACTAGTCCGTCATTTTTGATAAGCGTTGCGTGGTACGGGTAGTCATTGTCCGACATATGATCGGTGCAGTGAGTTGTTGCGGTCAAAACGCTAAAATATCCAAATAATCTCGTATTCGGATCGTCTAAGCGAATGGCAAATTGTCCCCGCAGTCCCTTTGCCATGATCCAAGGCGATGCTGATAGCTGCTTATTGTCATCACCCTCTGGCGTGCCAAACTTAGCTGTAGTTCTGCTGAAGTCGACATCCCAGAACGGCTCCGTACCCGCGCATGTGAGGCCGAAACCCTCATCCTCGCTCCACCCGTCCTTGGTGGGTTCTAACTTCATAAATCGAGAGTGGACCCAAC
>JANNUW010000502.1:0-12058 GCA_031414095.1 Hyphomicrobium sp.
CTTGTCAGGAAGCGGTCAGCGCGAGAACCTTCACGATATATCCGTAGCACTATTCCCACAGCGAGCATCCCCGTAATAGCACCACCTACGATGTCAGTAACAAAATGCGTGCCAACGTAGATACGGGACACCGAAATCAGAGTTGCAGAAATGAGAAGTGTTCTAGCACCTTTAAAATGATATGCCATAAACGCGGTCGCAATGGCAAATGCGGCTGTCGCATGGTCGGATGGAACTGTCGGTCCGCCGCAGCCATCCATTATTAGGGCGGAACCATCCCCACATCGATCTTTTCGTGCCGCATCGGCAGGTCGATATCCACCGCCATGTCCAGTTCCTGCGCATAACGCTGCCCGGCGTAGGTCGCCGCCGCAATGATTGCCGGAGCCTCGCAATCGCCGATACGCGACAGCGTGAAGGGCAATGTGCCGCCCTGTGGTTCGTACCGGCTGCGCAACGCCTGGTACAGGTCATCAACCGGCGCGCGCTGCCCCACCACCACCAACCCCGTGGCAGGCAGTGTGGTCTCAACCCCCAAGTGTTCGCAGGTGATCGTCACCTCGCGCCGGTTGAAATGCGACAGCCCGTGCGTGGTGATCAGCCTGATGCCGAGTCCCAACAGATGGCCAGGCACGCGCCACCCATCTCCGGTGTTCCCGGCCCATTGCGAGACCCGGTCATTCGGGGTCACCAGTGTCACCTCAAGCCCTGCCGCGCGCAACCTTTCGGCGATGACGCCGCCCATGTAGTAGCCGTCACTGTCGTGGATGACCGTGGGGCCCTTTGGCAGGCGGCCGTCCATTATGTCGTCGGGAGTGAAGACCTCGACACCCGGTTCCGCGATCGGCTCGAAGCGCTTGCCGCGCCACACGTCGCGCCGCCAGCGGGAACCGGTGGCAATGCAGACATGCCGGGCGCCGAAGCTGATCACATCCTCAGCCGAAAGCCGACTTTCAAGGTAGATCTCGACATTCGGCATCTTGCGGATCTGGCCTTCCCGGTAGTCGCGTACGCGGATATATTCGCGCATCCCCGGCAAGGCCGCCTCGCGCACCACCCGACCACCGAGGACGCGCGAGAATTCCGCCAGCGCGACACTATAGCCGCGCAGGCCAAGCGCGCGCGCGGCCTCGAGTCCGGCGGGGCCCGCGCCCACAATCAGAACCTGCCCGTCGGACCCCCGAGGCGGGAGGCGTTCGGGGTGCCAGCCGCGCCGCCATTCCTCGCCCATCGTCGGGTTTTGGGTGCAGCGGATCGGCACCGACAGGCTGTCGCCCGAATAGCAGACGTTGCAGCCGATGCATTCACGGATGTCCTCGGGGCGGCCTTCCTCAATCTTCTTCGGCAGGAAGGGGTCCGTGATCGAGGGCCGCGCCGCGCCGATCAGATCAGTGATGCCGGACTTCACCATCCGTAGCATGGTGTCGGGAGAAGTGAAGCGGCCCACAGTCACCACGGGCTTCGTGGTGACCGAACGGACGAACCTCATGTAGGGCTCCAGCGCGCCTTCTTTGACGAAGCGCGATGCCCCCATCTCCAGCGAATAGTCGGCAATGTTGATGTCCCAGAGGTCGGGCATCTCGGCCATCATTGACAGCATGTCGCGCCGCTCGCCCATGATTGGGGCGCCGTCCTTGCCGGTCCTTTCGTCGGCGGAAAAACGCACGGCCACGGCACAGCGGGCGCCCACGGCCTCCTTGGTCTCCTCGATCAGTTCGCGCACTAGACGGGTGCGATTTTCGAGTGACCCACCGTATTCGTCGCTGCGGGTGTTCGCGTCGGGATCCAGGAAATGCGCCAGCAGATAACCATGCGTTGCATAGACGTAAACGATGTCGAACTCCGCCGCGCGCGCAGCGCGGCCTTGCGGTGCCAGCGGCGGAAATCGCGGATGTCGGTCTTGTCCATGGCGCGGCTTTGGAACGGGTTGCCCACGGCATTGGGCATCGTGGCCACATCGAAGGACACCAGTCGCGTTGCAAGGTTCGCGCTTCGCGCCCCGCCGAACCACAGTTCCGCCCCCGCGAGCGCACCGTGTTCGTGCACCTTGTCGGTCATCAGCCAGTGCGACCGGATATCGCCGTCATCCCAGAGCGATGCTGAAATGTGCAACTGGTCGTCCGACGCCGGGTGGATCGAACAGTATTCGGTGCAGACTACACCCCAGCCGCCCTCGGCCTTGACCGCCCGCACCTCGGCTAGCGTGCGCGGGCGGGCCCAACCCATACCGGTGCAGTGCGGCACCTGATAAAAGCGGTTCTTCGTCGTAACCGGCCCGATCCGGACGGGTTCGAACAGGATGTCATGGCGGGGGTCGCAGGTCATGGTCTTGGTCCTCGGTCTGTACGGTTCGGGGTCCGCGCGGTCAGGCGCGCTCCTGATGGCCGGTGAAATAATTGGGAAGGTGCTGTCATCTGTGGTCGGCTCCGTTTGTGCAAGGATTGATTTGAGCTGATATTGATCTTAGCCGACATCCACCGGTTGACCGGCCTGATGGGACCAAGTTTTGCTTATGCTGGTATCGGTTGCAAGACTGGATCTTGGCGAATCACGTCTGCGATCCGCCAAAACCATGATGTCTGCGCATCATTTGCTGGGGATGTCGATTTAGCCTTCTTAAATACAATGTTCTCCCTTGGTTTTCGAATGAACGCATAACAACCGTGCCGTGCACGCCGGCGATGGACCGGGCGGCGGGTGATTTCCCCATTCAAATGCATAGCAGACAAGGCGCAGAGGTTGGCTGACTTTCTCTTCTGACCCTATGGAACAACCCTGTTTGGCGATCTGTGTCGGATGAAATTGGCGGCTTTGTCCACGACACATTGGAGGCGCAGATAGAGGTTAGTCAGACACTCGGGTGGCCGAGTTCTTTAAGAATGCTAACAGCCGCATGCCGTGACGCAAAAATCGTCGGCGACAAAAGCCTATTCCTGTCAAACTCGTCTGGTTGTGCCGCCAGTGATGCTCGAATTGAAGCGCCGAATGACATGCGGAGTTCGGTTCCAATGTTAAGTTTTTTTACTCTGCTACTTACTGCAAGTTTACGCCGCATCTCAGATGCTATGCCACTACCGCCATGCAATACGAGGGGCACACGCGTCACTGCCTCAATGGCATGCAGTGAAGCCAAATTGATTTCCGCGGCCTTTTCGGTCTGAAGATGAAGATTGCCAACAGAAATCGCCAGCGCATCAACGCCGGTTTCGCATTCAAACTCGGCTGCTTCTTCGGCTGAGGTATTCTCTGAATGTGTCCCGTTGGCATAGCCGACGATGCCCACTTCACCTTCGACCGAAACTCCGCAGTATTGCGCAACTTCGACGACGCGTCCTGTCAGGGCGATGTTTTCCGAGAGAGGCAACATTGAGCCGTCAATCATGACGGAACTAAAGCCATGCTCTATGCCTTCGCAGCACTCTTCCAAAGTACGTGCGTGATCAATGTGGCATACCACTGGCACAGAAGCTTGGTCCGCGAGGTAACGAAACATCTTGCCAAGAATGGGAACGGGAATGTGCTTACGACAGCCGGGACCTGCTTGCAGGATGACCGGAAGTCCGGTTTCCTCGGCAGCTTCTACATAGGCTTTTGCATCTTCCCAACCCAAGACAACCAACCCGGCAACGGCGTAGTTTCCTGTCATTGCAGGTCCAAGCACATCTCTCAGGTTGGCAATTGTCATTTGAATTTGGCAATCATGTCTTTGATCCCGGGTATCGTCCCCACCTGATAAGCATGGGCCGGCTGGAAAAACTGCACCAGTGGCCGCTGGCTCAAGCCGCCAAGAATTGTGAAATAATACATTTCATAGCCTGGAGCCACGACACAAGGGTGGTAGCCTTTATCCAACACAACGGTTGAACCATCCATCAAGTGATGGGCTTCACCAATCTTACCGTCCTCCCGCTGCACCAATTGCAACCCGAAACCGTAATTGGGGCGAAAGCGGAAGTTATAGGTTTCATCATGGCGTGTTTCGAGGGGTATCCTGTCTGTATCATGCTTATGTGGTGGAAAGCCGGACCAGCCACCTTGACCAACTGTAAAGAGCTCTGACACCAGCAAACGACCGACACGATTGCCGTATTTTGTACCAAGAATATGCTTTATCTTGCGATGGGTTTTGGTGTCATCAGAGCCATACTGGATCTTGTCGATGTCTTGCGCGCGAACGGCGAAAGGTGTGAGTGCGCCATCAAAGCGGGCACCGGCCACAAAAACTTCCGCCTTTTCCGATGTGCAAACTAGCTGGACCTTTGCTCCTGATGGCGCATAGACGCCTTCTGGCTCGCCATCCCACACGTCAATGTCGCGTTGGCCAATGCTGCTAAAATTCTCGCCCTCCACATTCACGTCAATTGTTCCCGTGGCAGGCACAATGCCGGTTTCATAACCAGGAACTTGATAGTCGAAGGATTGGCCTCGAAGCAGTTTCACAATGTTGAAATAGTTCAACGGCACACGGATATCATCTATATCGATGATCGGCTTGTTAAGGTTGTCGTGAGGGGGAATGTGCATCGCGTGCTCTCATCGCTCTCTGTCTTGCATGAAGGATTGAACTTGACTGGCATCCGGCATGGCGGGCGCGCAGCCTAGGCGCGTGACTACGATGGCTGCTGTGGCAGCGCCGCGCCGTGCTGCATCGGGCAGTGATGCTCCCGCCGCGAGCCCCGCCAGGAAGCCCCCCATAAATCCATCACCGGCGCCAGTGGGTTTCAGGGCCTGGACTTTGAAAACGGATGTGTCGAAACGGTTGCCATTTGCAAAAGTTGTGCAACCCCTTTCCCCCATCTTGTAAACGACAATACAGTCTTTGCTTTGGGCCAGTTCTTCTGCGTAGTTCAACCCGCCTTGCGCGCCAGCCAGCACGGCGAATTCCTCATCATTGGCAACGATGAAGTCGCACATCTCGGCCGCTTGAGAACAAATCTGCTGGGCTTGCTCCCGCGACGCCCAAGAATAGGGGCGATAATCAATATCAATGATCAGCACTAAACCGGCTGCCCGTGCCAGCTGCATGGCCTTGAAGGTGGCTTTGCGCGATGGCTCCTGTGCGAGCGATGTTCCCGTAACGACGGCGGCCCCGAAGGGCGTGTAGTCAATTGAACTTGAATCCGCTTCGGTGACGTGAAAATCAGCAGCGTCATTGCGGTAGATGACGGACTGGCAATTAGTAGAGCGCGTTTCAACAACAGCAAGTGAATTTCGCGCCTCGCCGCCCACTCTCCTGACGTAGTTTGTGTCCACTCCATAAGCCGCAAGTGCCTTTCGCGTATAGCGCCCAACAGCATCATCTGAAATCGCTGTAAATAGCGAAGCCTTGCCCCCTTGCCTGATAATGGCAACCGCAATGTTGGCGGCAGAGCCTCCGAGGGCCGCGCTGAAACCCGTAGCGTTTTCAATCTCTGTGCCGGGCGGGTCGGCATAGAGATCAAGACCCGCCCTGCCAACCACCAGAAAATTGTTCATTTTCAGCTTTTCAAGCATCGCCTACACACCCGCACGCTGACGGTCGCGGCCACGTTCGACCTCATCATGGGCTTGGCGCACTTCTGAGCGGCCAGACGTTGAGGGTGTTCCGATTTCCCACCATGTATGGCCTTCTTTGGTCCAGCCTTCATGGGCGTCAACCTTCAGGCAGATTACATAAGTTTTACGAGATGCTTTTGCGCGGCCGAAGGCGTGCTTCAATTCTTCAATGCCGTGAACGTCTTCCGCCGATGCGCCCATCGCCTTTGCGTGGGTGGCGAAATCGACGGCAAACGGCTCGGTTTCAATGTTGCAGTCGGCAATCAGGTTATTGAACGATACATTGCCCGTGCTGTTCTGCAATTTGTTGATTACGGCAAAGCCCCCATTGTCACAGACTATAATGATCAACTTCCTGCCGTTCAGCACGGAAGAATAGATATCTGAGTTCATCATCAAATAGGATCCATCACCCGTAAAAACGATAGTGTCACGATCAGGTTCGGTTTCCATTTGTGCGATGCGTGCACCCCAGCCGCCGGCAATCTCATACCCCATGCAGGAATAGCCGAATTCGATATCAATAGAACCTGTGGAAAGGGTGCGCCAATTGGCGGCAACTTCGGCAGGAAGGCCACCGGCTGCGGCAACCACACGATCACGCGGGTGGCACAGTCCGTTGATGGCGCCGATCACCTGGGCGTAGGACAGCGGGCGGTTGGAGCCTTGGGCCGATGTTGGGCTGATATTGCCATCCACATATTTGTCCCATGACTTGCGTTCGTGATCAGCATTGGTCGTCCAGCTTTCCGGAAAACTGTGTTCTCCTAAGGCTTGGGAGAGCTTAAGCAACGAAAGCAATGCATCACCCACAATGGGCAATGCCATGTGTTTGCCCGCGTCAAATCTTCCGACATTAATGGATATGATCCGCGCATCGCGGTCGAATGCCGTCCAGGAGCCGGTGGTAAAGTCCTGCAACCTTGTGCCGACAGCCAAAATGCAATCAGCCTGCGCTGCAATCGCGTTAGCAGAATTCGATCCGGTGACGCCCACAGGTCCGATATTCAAGTGGTCGCCATGAACAAGATTGGCCCTTCCGGCAATAGTTTCAACAATTGGAATATTGTGTGTTTCGGCAAAGTGCAGAAGTTCTGCCGTAGCCGCGGAGTATTGGACGCCACCTCCAGCTATGATGACAGGCCGCTTTGCAGCCTTTAACATACGGGCCGCTTCTGTCACCTCATTTTGGTCTGGTGCCTGACGGCGAATGTGGTGAACCCGCTCCAAAAAGAATTCTTCAGGATAGTCATAACTCCACCCTTGCACATCTTGCGGCAGGCCAAGAAATACCGGGCCACAATCGGCGGGGTCCAGCATGGTGGAAATGGCTTTGGGCAGTGACTGTATGATTTGTGCCGGATGGGTGATCCGGTCCCAATAGCGTGTGACGCACTTGAAAGCGTCATTCACAGAGATTGTGGGATCACCAAAGTGTTCGACCTGCTGCAAAACCGGATCGGGCAAACGGGTCACATAGGTATCGCCACATAGAAACAATACAGGCAATCGATTGGTGTGCGCCAAAGCTGCTGCCGTCACCATATTGGTTGTGCCCGGGCCGGCAGAAGCTGTGGCAAACATGAAGCGGCGGCGCAGTTTCTGCTTGGCATAGGCAGCGGCGGCAAGCGCCATCGACTGTTCATTTTGACCTCGCCAGAGCGGCAATACCGCCTTGTATTCATGCAGTGCCTCTCCAAGACAAATGACATTCCCATGGCCGAAAATACCAAAGCCACCGCCGCAAAGACGCTGTTTAACGCCATCGAGCTCGATAAATTGATTGGCCAGATGGCGAACAAGTGCTTGCGCCATGGTCAAGCGAACAGTTCGAGCAGTATGATGCATGGCGATCTCCCAGCAGGCTTGACGGCAAAGTCTAGTTGGTGTCTATTTGTTTTGCAAGCGCTTGCAACGAAAGGTTCGCTGGTGGCGGAAATTGGGGTTGGGATCGTCGGTGGCGGATATATGGGCAAGGCCCATGCAGTAGCCATGGCAGCAGTGGCTAGCGTGTTCGACACGGCCCTGAGGCCTGCCCTTGAAGTCATTTGCACGACAACAGAAGCTGGCGCAGCGGAAAAAGCTCGGCAGTTTGGCTTCAAACGCTCGACCTCTGACTGGCGAAAGCTCGTTGATGATCCTGCGGTGCAGGCTGTTGTGATTGCGAGTCCGCAGGAATTCCATCACGATATTGCGATCGCTGCCTTTGCGTACGGCAAACATGTGCTCTGCGAGAAGCCCTTGGGTCAAAATCTTGCGCAGAGCCGCGCCATGCTACAAGCTGCCGAAGCCAGCGTTTCAATCCATATGGTGGGTTTCAACTACATTCGAACACCAGCATCGCAACTGGCACGGCAGATTATCGCGCGTGGCGAGATTGGTGATATCACCTTCCTGAGGGCTGAACACACGGAGGATTTTCTCAGCGATGCAGCGCTTCCTGGCGATTGGCGCACTCGGGGCCGCCCCAACGGGAACATGGGCGATCTTGCGCCCCACATTGTCAATGCCGCACTTGCGTTAGCGGGGCCCATCACTGCGCTTGTAGCGGATATTGCGACAGTTCATCAATCAAGAGGTGGCATGGCTGTCACCAACGATGATCAGAGTTCCATCATGTGCCGGTTTGCCAATGGGGCCATGGGGCATTTGTTTGTTAGCCGCATCGCGACTGGCCGCAAGATGGGCTACGCCTATGAAATCTACGGCACGAAGGGCTCTATCCGTTTTGACCAGGAAGACCAGAATGCCCTGTGGCTTTACCGCGCTTGGGGCGCTGAGGATCGACGCGGCTTTACCAAGATTCTCACAGGCCCACTTCATCCGGACTATAAACCTTTCTGTATGGGCCCGGGGCATGGGACCGGCTATCAGGATCAGATTATCATCGAAGCCAAGGACTTCTTGCAGTCGATACATGAAGGGAAGCCCCGTTGGCCAACCTTCCGTGACGGCATGTTGGTGAATCAGATTATTGAGGCTGGCTGGCGTTCCCATGAGGGGCGATGTTGGATCAACCTAGCGGATGTATGAGTGTGGGACATGAATATCAGAATTGGAAATGCCCCCTGTTCCTGGGGTGTGGAATTTGCAGATGATCCACGCAACCCGTCATGGCAGTGCGTTCTCGATGAGTGCAAGGCTGCAGGCTATGACGGGATTGAGCTGGGGCCAATAGGCTTCATGCCTGAGGACCCTGCGCTACTTGGTGATGCACTGGCGGCGCGGCAATTGGAGCTGATTGGGGGAGTTGTCTTTCGCCCGTTTCATGACGGAACTAAATGGGATGAAGTCAAGGAAGCGGCCATACGCACCTGCAAGTCACTGGTGGCGCATGGTGCCCAACACCTGGTGCTGATTGATTCCATTTCGCCTCGCCGGGCTCCCACCGCGGGAAGGCCAGATGAAGCCGTGCAAATGTCGAAGGCCGAATGGGATGGATTTGCCTCACGCTTTGGCGAAATAGCCAAATTGGGCACCGAAGAATATGGACTTACCGTTTCGCTGCATCCTCATGCAGCAGGCTTCATGGACTTTGAGCCGGAAATTGAACGCCTGCTGGCTGAACTTGACCCGCATCTGCTGAAGCTCTGTCTTGATACCGGCCATTCCCACTATGCTGGTTTTGATCCCGTCGCCTTCATGAAACGTCATCGGGAGCGGCTTGTTTATGTGCACTTCAAAGATATTGATCTGGTGGTGAAAGCCGATGTGGTGGCCAAACGAACTGACTTTTACAAAGCATGTGGGCAGGGGATCTTCTGCAACCTCGGCAAAGGAATGACGGACTTCAAGGCCGTGCGGGAACTTTTACTGAGCACAGGCTATGAGGGTTGGTGCACAGTTGAGCAGGATTGCGATCCTGCAGGACCGACAAGCCCAGTTGATGATGCCCGCGCCAATCGTGAATTCCTTCGTTCGATTGATTTTTGATTTCAGGAGTTATCTATGGCACGTCTGAACTGGGGAATGATTGGTGGTGGCGAAGGAAGCCAGATCGGGCCGGTGCACCGCATCAGTTCAGCGCTAGATGCCCGCTTTGACCTGAAAGCTGGCGCGCTGGACGTCGATCCATCCAAGGGCAGGGATTTTGCCGTGCGTCTCGGCATTGCTCCTGATCGCGCCTATGCGGATTGGAAAGCGATGCTGGCTGGTGAAATGAATCGCAATGACCGCGTCGATCTCGTCACTGTCGCCACACCGAACGCCACTCATTACGCCATTACGAAAGCCTTCCTCGAGGCAGGCATTCATGTTTTGTGTGAAAAGCCAATGACCGTAACAGTCGAGGAAGCCGAGGATATTGCGGCCACGACCAAGCGCACTGGAGCCATCTGCGCGGTTAATTATGGCTATACCGGCTATGCGTTAGTACGCCATATGCGCGCCATGGTTGCGCGTGGTAACCTTGGCAAAGTGCGCTTGATTGTTGTTGAATTTTCGCATGGCTTCCATGCTGACGCGACGGACGCAGATAATCCGCGCATGCGGTGGCGCTATGATCCAGCTCAAGCCGGTATCTCCGGACAATTCGCCGATTGCGGGATTCACGCGCTAAACATGGCGAGCTTCGTGACAGGCCAGAATGCCCGCGAACTTTCAGCCGATTTTGTATCCGCCATTGCCAGCCGCAAGCTGGAAGATGATGCGATGGTGAATGTCCGCATGGATGGCGGAACGACCGTTCGCCTTTGGACCAGTTCCGTAGCTGTGGGTAGTTTCCACGGTTTTAATATTCGTGTCTTCGGTGAAAATGGCGGTTTGCGTTGGGCCCAACAATGGCCGGATCAGCTGCAGTGGACGCCGCTGAATGGCCGCACCGAAACCATCGAACGCGGCAGCTCGGGCTTGTCTCCCGAGGCCGAACGGGCCACCCGCATTGCCACGGGCCATTCCGAAGGCATGCTAGTGGCTTTCGCCAACATCTATGCTGACCTTGCAGATGTGATTGAAGCTCGCCGCAACGGCGTTGCTCCCAGCCCGCACGCCTTGCATTTCCCAACCGCAATCGATGGCCTGCGCTCCATCGCGGCGATCAAGGCATCGGTTGAATCAGCACAAGCCGGTGGCGCATGGACGGATGCGCGCCCGCCGAGTTTGCGGGGCTAGAGGCGGCGCAAGGTGTGACGCAGGACAGGGCTGCAGGCGAAGAATTTTGCTTCTACCGGGATGTGTTGATTTGCAACGAGCTTGATCGAGAGTTCGACGGCAGCCACAATAATCTCAGCAATCGGCTGCCGGATTGTTGAGAGGTCATAGGCTGCCCAGGATGCCATGGCGATGTCGTTGAAGCCAAGAATGCCAATGTGATCGGGAACAGATCGACCAGCTTCTTTGCAGGCATCCAAGGCGCCCATGGCAAGAATGTCATCGCCACAAAACACAGCGTCGATATTGTTATCGGCCAAAAGTTGCCGCATCAACACACGCCCATCCTCATGGGAATAGCGTGGCGCAAACACTTGGGTGACCGGCGCAAGCCCCGATCCCTTCAGTCTCGAGCGAAGGCCCCGCAGTCGATCAGCGGTCGAACTCGCCGAACGCGGGCCACCAAGGAACGCCAGATGACGATAGCCATGTTCCAGCATGATCTGGGCGGCGAGCTTTCCGCCTTGTATGTTGTCAGCGCCCACAATATGCGTTGGAAGCTGATCTGTGGCCTTGCCAAAAGCATGAACCAACGGGATATGCGCAGCATGGCAGCCTTTGATAAACTGTGGTGAAACGGTTGAAGAGGCGACGATCACGCCATCAACATTATATTGACGCAGCATAGCGATGGCTTTTTGCGGGTCTGAGTTACCAGAAAGATTAGCCAACAGAGGTCGCAATCCATGGTCCTGCAGCCCGCGCGTGAACAGGTCAAAAATCTCCATGAAAGCTGGATTGTCAAAATTGTTGGACACGAGGCCGACCAATTCGGTGCGTCCAGTCATTAGGCTTCGCGCCATGACATTCGGCTGATATCCCAGCGCTTGCGCGGCCTTTAGTATCTTGCTTCGCGTCGCCGGAGCAACGCTGGCCCCATTGGTGAAGGCTCGTGACACTGCGGAAATCGACACACCCGCACGGTCAGCCACCTCTCTGGCCGTTACACTTCTATTGAGAGCGTTGATGTTACCTGACGGCATGACGTTTCACTATTCGTGGTGCACTATCGAATCTTCAGAAAATTATCGCATGGCAAAGAAGCTTCAGGCATTTGAGCGTTTGGAAACGAACTGTCAACATGCCAAGGTGACCGAGGTCAGCGCCAAATCGACAGAATGGATGGGCCGGAGAACGGAGAATTTCCGGCTCTTCATAGTTATATGGAAAATGCAGATGAGGCAGCAATCAGATTGACCTTTCCCTTTCACACAGTTCAAACTGAAGTCAGCTCCTGGCCGATTTTGTTGCAGAAAGCATTTGAATTTGCCGCCGAACAGTGATTCCGTTGCTCATAGGGAAACGAGGGCGGAGACGGGCCATGATGGGGCGGCACAATCAAGACCAGGGCCATCTGTTCTATTCGTTCGATCTG
>JANNUW010000503.1:0-1672 GCA_031414095.1 Hyphomicrobium sp.
GACCATCAACGACAAGCACATTGAGGTGATCGTTCGCCAGATGCTGCAAAAGGTTGAGATCACCGATGTCGGCGAGACGGACATGATCAAGGGCGAGCAACTCGATCGCCTCGAATATGAAGAGCTGAACGCGAAGTTCGAGAAGATGGGCAAGCGCCCGGCCGCCTCGATCCCGGTTCTGCTCGGCATAACCAAGGCGTCGCTGCAGACGAAGTCGTTCATCTCGGCGGCGTCGTTCCAGGAAACCACGCGCGTCTTGACCGACGCGGCCGTGATGGGCAAGGCCGACATGCTCGAAGGCCTGAAGGAGAACGTGATCGTCGGCCGTTTGATCCCGGCCGGCACGGGCGGCATGTTGCGCCGCCTGCGCAAGGAAGCCGCCAAGCGCGACGACCTCATCACGAAGCACACCAAGGACGCCGCCGAGAAGGCGCTCGGCGGTCCGGAAGGCGACGCCAGCGGTGCTGGACGCCGCCGCCGGCGCACGGCCGACGCCGCGGAGTAGGCCCGCGCTTCATCCAAGTGTTTGTTCTGCCAACAAATCAGCCGCCCTCACGGGCGGCTGATTTCGTTTGTGAGTGGTTCATCGGACGCCTTGTTATCCCGCGTGCGTGCGCGACTCGAACTTGAAAGCCGACAAACGTCAGGCCGGTCGAGTCTGACCCGGGTCACGCGACGCTCGCGGTCGTTGGAAAAACCAATCCAATGGTATTGAGGCATTATGCCGAGTAAATCCCCCTGCGTCGGATCGCCCTCACGCTAAATGGGATTTATTTCGGGCGTTACGCGCACGAACAGTTGACCGGCATTAAACCTGTGTATATAGACGGCTAACTCTCACGGTAGGCGGTAGGCTTTTTCAGCGCATTTATAAGCGCAGTGCTTGGCCTAAACGCTACTGTCCGAAAGCAGAGAACATTTTTGGGGCCAAGATCGCAGCACGCGCACCGCGCGGGCGACGATCCTCTGGTTTTTTCGTGCCAGGCACCGGGTAACCGGCGCTCGGCAGGTTCAGTTTGGCGTTCGCCCATCGCAAGATCGGGCAAACCCCGAGGGAATGGACGAGGCGCATGCCGACGATACAACAGCTGATCCGGAAACCCCGGGTACCCAAGACCTACCGCGAAAAGTCGCGTCACATGGAGGCCTGCCCGCAGAAGCGTGGCGTTTGCACCCGTGTTTACACGACAACTCCGAAGAAGCCGAACTCGGCACTCCGCAAGGTTGCCAAGATCAGGCTGACCAACGGGTTCGAAGTCATCGGGTACATCCCCGGCGAAGGCCATAACCTGCAGGAGCACTCGGTCGTGCTCATCCGCGGCGGCCGCGTCAAGGACTTGCCCGGCGTGCGCTACCACATTATCCGCGGCGTTCTCGATACGCAGGGTGTGTCGGCGCGGCGTCAGCGCCGTTCGAAGTATGGTGCCAAGCGTCCTAAGTAATTGGGCGTCCGAAGTGACCACCTCTGCATAACGCAGGGATATTGAGCCGGATCGTCCGGCTCTGACAAGTTTAGAGCAGAATTTAGAAGCGAAGGACGAAACGCATGTCGCGCCGTCATAGTGCTGAAAAGCGTCAGGTCAATCCAGACCCGAAGTTTAACGACATTGTTCTCACCAAGTTCATGAACGCGGTGATGGAACAGGGCAAGAAGTCGACGGCTGAGCGCATT
>JANNUW010000504.1:0-14252 GCA_031414095.1 Hyphomicrobium sp.
CACCTGGTTGAGGCTTCTTTTGCGTCTAATGCTGGCGATACTCTTTGGCGCAATCAGACCACTTTATGCCTGAAAATTGAATTGTTCACAGGCGACTATCTAAAGGACATGCCTTTCCCCAGCCACCTACTTCCCGGTTCATCGATATATGAACTGGCGAGGGTAATGTTTCCTGACAAATATGTAATGTTGAAAGAGCACTTCCGATGCGTAGAGCCTATTATTCGCTTTTCAATGCAATTCTACAATGAGCCACTTATTCCGTTGCGAGTGCCCACTGCCCATGAACGCATGGATCCCCCACTAATTGATATACTCGTAAAAGATGGGGAGCGACATGCCAATCGCAAAATCAATGAGCGTGAAGCAGAAGTAATTGTCGATGAAATTGCACTAATTGTCGAGAATCCAACCAGTAGCCACATCAACGGCCCGACACCTCGTCCGAGAACCATTGGCGTTGTTTCTTTGATAGGTAACGAGCAGTCACGTCATATTCAGCAACTATTAATTGAGAAACTTGGTGAACCCAAGTTCGTTGAACATCGAATTATTTGTGGTGACAGTGCTACTATGCAGGGTAATGAGAGGGACATTGTTTTCCTCTCGATGGTAACAGGGTCGCAAGGAAGAATTGGCGCCCAAACAGCCGAACAATATAGACGCAGATTTAATGTCGCGCTTTCTCGGGCCAAGGACCGTATGGTGCTTGTGCGCTCTGTTGAGGAGAAGCGGCTCAATCCAAATGATTTAAAGGCTAAGGTTATTCAGCATTTTCGAGAGCCCATGCCCAGTATTCCAGTTGCCGCCGATGGCAATTTGGTTGAGCTCTGTCAATCCGGTTTTGAGCGCGAGTTCTTTGAGAAACTAGTAGAGCATGGCTATTTAGTACAGCCACAGGTCGGATCACTTGGCTATTCAATTGACCTAGTAGTTGAAGGAGCGAATGGTCGGCGGTTAGCAATTGAATGCGACGGTGATCTGTACCATGGCCCTGATCGATGGGCGGACGACATGCGTCGGCAGCGAATTCTCGAGCGAGTAGGTTGGAAATTTTGGCGAGTGTTTGGCTCCTCCTATACGCTTAACCCCGACGCTATATTTGATGATCTTCTACGGACTCTGGAAGCGCAAGGAATTATGCCAGCTAACACAATGGCCACTGCTTTGAAATGGACTGAGCATAGAATAATTGAACCGAAAGAAGTGGATATTCAGACAGCACCAAGCGGAACTTTAACTAGTTTAAATGGTGATTCCGACGATTCTGAGACAATCACTCACAAGAAGGACACAACTTTGAAGGTCGGTGACCGAATTGTATTGCATTACATTGACCAACAGAATGCACGGCCAACATTGTTTGTAGTAGTAGACGGGGAATCAATTTTGAAAATGGGTCGTTTAGGTGTGGGTTCACCACTAGCAAAGGAACTGGCGGACATCGAAATAGGTGAAGAGTTTATTTTTCGATCTGAGGGGGCTGAGCAAAACATTCTATTCGTGGCAAAACAGTCCTCCGACGACCTTCCTATTGCCGCAGAATAACTTTTACGTCTCATCTTCGTTCTCCATACGATTACGATGAACCAGAAATCCTCCGTTGTTCAAGTCATGCATTCTGTCCAATTGGGGCTGATGTCGGACAGAATAGATACTGGAAATGGTTCACAATATGAGCAATGGATGTTCGCCGGATTTCTTTCAATCCAAGTCCGCTCTTGCCTTGTTAGCGACTGCGGGCGGCACTACATTAGCATTGCTTGCCTCCGCTCCAGATTCCAATCGTACAGCAGACGACCAATGACGCCAGCAAGCACGATTGTCCCCCCAATGACAGTCTCTGTTGCAGGCACTTCACCAACGCCGACCCACACCAGGAACGCCGCTATCGGAGCCTCGGCTGTGTTGATAAGGGCCGAGAGTGTAGCAGGGATAAGAGCCGAGCCCATGACGTAGAGCATCAGCCCCAGCGTCATCGGAAACAAACCGAAACCGGCTGCGGCCAGGTAATCGCGCGGCGCGAGATCACCTAGGTGTTGGGCGAACGGCAGAGCGATGAGCGTACTCAGGAGCGTCGCCAGCGCTGCGACCGGGAGCATTTCAATGTGACGGTTTTTTCTAATGATGACTGTCAGCAGGGCGAAGGCAACGGTGGCAAGGAAGGCCAGAAGATCCCCGAGCCTGGGCCCTCCGGCGGACGGCCCCAGCATGATAACAATCCCCGCCAACGCAACTGTGCTGGCCACTAGAGTAGGAATTGAGGGCCGCTCCCGCAGCCACCCCCACGCAATGGCTGCTGTCACAAACGGGAGGGCAGCCAGAATGGTCGTCGCATTTGCGACACTCGTGCTCTGAAATGCCGCAGGAAACAGGGTGATTGCCGCAGTCGAGCATAAGACCACAATCGTGCCAGCCATCCCAAGCTTGCGAACTAAGAAAACAGTCGTCCAACCAAATCGCCAAAACACGAAACCGCCGATAAACAGGATTGCAAATACGCCCCGCCACACGATGATAGTCCAGACGTCGTACGGCAGGAGCCTGACAAACAGTCCAGCTGAACTCCAGGCAATCGTTGAAACAAAGACCAGCAGTATGCCTAGCCGGTGATGGGCAACAGGCGAGCCTGTGGCGGTCGTGAGAGGCGTGTCGGGGTTCTTCATCCCATTCTCTCAAATAATACAACCCGACACCCCACTAGCGGTCAGTTTGCTGATGTCAGTTTGATGGAAATGCGCGTCGCCGGCAAGGCCTCCGTGATCGGGATGGCAATGAAAGAAAGCAACGACGTCCGGTTGGGGCCAACAGCCGACATCAAGGTACTGCATAAAACCTGCCAATCTGACGGTGTCAGGCCATACGCAACGCTAATTCGACAAAGCGCTTGGCTATAGTCTGTAAAGCGGTTCGCGCCTTCTTGAGTTCGCCCGGCTTACCGATTTGTAAGCAACAAGACAGCAACGCGTAAAGGTTGACATGTAAGGTTCCTATCATCTTCGGATCTATTCCAGAGTCGGGAGAAGGACAGAGCATGGCCCACGCAATAAGAATTGACCGACTCACCAAGCGCTATGGCAGTTTTGTGGCGCTCGATAACCTCTCTTTGGAAATTCAGCAGGGTGAGGTGTTTGGTTTCCTTGGACACAATGGCGCAGGCAAAACGACAACCATCAATATTCTCACCACCTTGCTGGCCCCGACATCCGGCAGTGCCAGCGTTTGTGATTGTGATGTTGTAGGGCAAAGCATGAAGGCGCGTGGCCATATTGGCTATGTACCCGAAAATGTACGACTCTATGATTCAATGACAGCCCTCGAAAACCTGCTGTTCTTCGCCAAGCTGTCGGGCGTTGTCGAACCCAGCGAGCGCATCGACGCCACCCTTGCGATACTCGACTGCGCGGAACTTTCGAGCAAACGCGTAGGTGATATGTCAAAGGGGCAATTGCAGCGTATTGGCCTGGCGCAGGCCATTCTTCACCGTCCCGATGTCCTCTTTCTTGATGAACCGACATCCGGCCTCGATCCGCTTGGCATCAAGACCCTCCGTGACCTCATCGTGAAACTGAACCGCGAGCTCGGCATGACGATATTCATGAACACGCATCTGATCAGCGAAGTTTCCAAAACCTGCACCTCTATTGCGGTTCTGAACCAAGGCAGGCTTGCTTATCATGACAGGATTGAGGGTGTTCTTGCCCGCTTCAAGGACGATCAGACACTTGAGGACCTTTACTTGTCGCTCAATGGAACCCGGGCAGCCTGATTTATGGTATTCCCTCCGCCATCAACTTCGGAAATAGCCCGGCTTTCGGCAAATTTTGCCTTAAAAGCCGGAGCCCGCGACAATACCGTGGTGTTGCTGACACTGCTGTTTTTTATCATGGTTCTGGTTTCAGCCTATCTAGGCTGGTCGGCAACCGATACGGTCAACGCCATTTATGCCAAGACCATTCCCGTGCTTCTGGCACAGGGCAAACCCATTCCGCCCAATCCGGTTGGTGATACGCCGGTGCTGTCGCTTTTTCGCAATATGGTGACCTACGTGGGGCTGCTAGGCGCTCTGGCTGCGTTGGTGCTCGGACATCAAACCGTGGCAGCCGACCGCAAAGGCGGTGTCATGCCCCTTCTGTTCAGCAGGCCTGTGAGCCGCACCGGGATCGCGCTGGGAAAAATCGCCGCAATCATATTCTCGATTGCAGCGGCCCTGGCTGCTGCCGGATTGGTCAATGCCCTCACCATGCTGATGCTTCCGGGCCTGAGCCTGACAGGAACCGTCTGGCTGGGCCTCCTCATGTTCTATGGTGTCTCCGCGCTCTACATGGTTGCTTTCGGCCTGCTGGGTGCAGTTAGCGCAGCAGCCTTCAAGACGGAAGCGATGGCGCTGCTGGTTCCTATCACAATCTGGCTGGCGCTGACATTTATCGTTCCCCAGATGACCGCCAACATCGGGCCCATGGCCGCACTCAATCCGCAGAGCGCCAATCTTGTGGTCCCCACCGGCACCTTCTTTGACATTGCATCAGCAATTTTGGGGCCGGTTTCAATTGCGGAATCCTACCGCTACCTGGCCTCATCAATTCTCGAAATTACCCCGGGTGCTGGCCGAACAACGGTTGAAGGCGCGCTGTTGGCGCTGATCCTTGCAAACCTTGCCTTGGCATGGGCGTTTATCCTGACAGTGAAAAAGTTTGATGCCTGCAGGAGCACTTATCGTGATTAGCAGGACTTCGCAGATTTCAACGATTGCGGCCAAGGAAATCAGTGATGCCTTGCATGCCCACCTGCTCACGTTGCTGACAGGATTTCTGGTTGCAGCCGCTCTTGTCTCGCTCTCTGTATCGGCCGTTGCGCTGCATGGCGAATATTTGATCTACATTGAATCCCGCGATCTGCTCATTTCATTGGGAAAACCGGTTGCCGATCTTGTGGCGCCGGCCTTTTATCCGCTCAAGCTCCTGCGCGGGTTTGTCGAACACGCCGAAATCATAGGTGCGGTCCTGGGGATTGTGTTGGGTTACCGTGCCGCAGCGTTGGAGCGCGGGCACTCGACACTCGCGCTGATCTTAACACGGCCTTTAAGTCAGGTCACGTTTCTGGGCGGCAAGCTCGCCGGGAATGCGGCCCTCATCGTGACCGCCCTGGCAATTACCTTTATAATTGGCACGCTTACCCTTTCTACCGTCAGCGGTGTAGGACTTGGCGCCACAGACATATTCCGCATTACCATCGTGTTTGCCGCCGCCAGTCTTTATGTCATCAATTTCTTTCTGCTCGGCTTCATTCTTGCCCTTAGCATCAAACGGTTGCCAACCGCCTTGCTTGTTGCCTTTGCCATCTGGCTTTCACTGGTGCTGATCGCACCGCAAATTGGCGATACGATGGACCCGGACAACCAGGTGGCGGGCGGCGTGTTTCGCAAGCTCGACATTGCCAAGCCTGATGAGAAGGAAATCCTCAAGTCCTTTGCCACCTACGAAACGATCCGGGACAGCATCGAACAGGCCTCGCCCGCCAAGCATTTTGAGCGCCTCAGCTTTGCGGTTCTTGGCATCAAGGACATCTACAACGGCCAACCCCTTGGTGACATCATCAAGGACCGGATGGCAGATGTCTGGTGGCTTCTTGTAACATTCGCTGCCCTTGCAGGCCTGCTCTTTCTGCGCCCCCTCAACTTAACCCGACTGACAAAGGAGTAGTTGATGCTCACATTCAATTCACGAAACTTGGCAACCCTTGCTTTCATCATCGCACTTGGCAATTCAGTACATCCGGCAATGGCCGCGACGGATACCGATGGCGATGGAATCCCCGATGCCGCCGAACCGGTTCTGGGCACGGATCCCATGAACGCCGATACGGACGGGGACGGTGTCAAAGACCTGGCCGATAAGCAGCCACTTTTCGCCGAGAATCCCATCGCGCAAACAGGTAATCCTAAGGGCTTTACCTTCACTGCCAAGGTTGAAGACAATTTTGACCCGGCGACCAAAAAGGACGTGCCTGACCACCTTGAACTGGAAGTGAAAAATACCTCCGCCGAGGCCTTAAACGATCTTGTCATGTTTTATTCGATGAATGACGACGGGACCGGGAAAATTGAATCCTATTACAAGCCTTTGCCGGACATAACCGTCAAAGCAGGAAAAACAGTTACCCTTAATTTTGATGACACGGGCCTGCCGGGGCATTTCCGCGATAACCCGAACTCCGGCTACCATACGTCTCAAAATGCCAAAACCTTCACCGTTCAGCTCGCGGCTGCGGGTTATGCGCCGGTGCAGATTGAATTCAAGA
The DNA here is from genome assembly GCA_031414095.1 of Hyphomicrobium sp. GTDB lineage: Bacteria > Pseudomonadota > Alphaproteobacteria > Rhizobiales > Hyphomicrobiaceae > JANNFX01. The sequence goes on from JANNUW010000504.1 coordinate 6,301, forward strand.
AGGACAAGGGCGGCGCAGAGCAGGCCGACTGAGCCGCGGAATTCGACCCGCTTGGTCATGATGGGCAGCCAACTGTATAATCATCTGCGTTCATGGTAACGAAATGGCCAAACAGCTTGAACACCCGAAAGGTGCCTATGAAAGTGACCAATACCTTTCTACAGGACTTTCCCGGAAACGGAACGGAATGAAACTGCTTCTGATTGAAGATGATGTGCGCATGGCCGAGTTCATTCTGCGTGGCCTCAAGGAGCATGGCCATGTCGCGGACCATGCGGCAAATGGCAAGGATGGATTGTTTCTCGCCGCCAGCGAGAAATATGATGCCGTTATCGCCGACCGCATGCTACCGGGACTGGACGGCCTCAGCATCGTGAAGATGTTACGCTCAACCGGTAATCATGTACCCACGCTCTTTCTGACAACAATGGGCGGTATTGATGACCGCGTTGAGGGATTGGAAGCGGGCGCGGATGATTATCTCGTGAAGCCATTTGCATTTGCCGAACTGTTAGCCAGGCTTGGCGCCCTCATGCGGCGCCCGCCGGTCAATGATGTTAAGACCACTCTCCGTGTCGGCGAGCTGGAGATTGACCTTTTGAAGCGCATCGTCATGCGCGCGGGCAAGACCGTCGACCTTCAGCCGCAGGAATTCAAGCTGCTGGAATATCTCATGCGCAGCGAGGGGCGCATTGTCACACGCACCATGCTGCTTGAGAATGTCTGGGATTTTCACTTCGACCCGCAAACCAGCGTTGTCGAAACCCATATCAGCCGCCTGCGGGCAAAGATAGACAAGGGGTTTGGCACGGAAATGCTGAAGACTATGCGCGGCGTGGGATATTCCCTCCGTGCTTAGCAAGCGACTTTTCAAGACGGCCAGCTTTCAACTGACTGTGTTTTTCAGCCTGATTTTTGCGTTTTGTTTCATGTCGCTTCTGGTCGTCACCTATTTGACGACCACAACCGCCCTTCGGGGCCAGATGCAATCGGAAATTCGTGCCCAGCTTGCCGTCATGGCGCATGAAGCACAGTCCGACGGCATCGCAACTATTATTCAGGATATCCAGGAACGGACCACGCCTTCAGACCGGCAAGCCGAGTATTACTATTTGAGTGACAACAAGGGCAAGAAGCTTGCCGGAAACCTTGACGGAATCACAATGCAGGAGGGATGGCAAGAATCCGGATTAAGCGATTCAGTAATTGCAAAGCCGGATGGCGACGCTGATGATGACCACCAGATCTGGGGCCAAGGCGTCTATTTGTCCGACGGCTCGTTTCTCCTTGTGGGGCAAGACGCCTTTCGCGTGCTTTCAGCCCAGGAGTCCATTATCAATTCATTTGCCTGGTCCTCTGGTATAGCGCTTATGCTAGCAGTACTCGCGGGGCTCGCGGTCAGCCGGGGATTCTTGCACCGCATTGACGATATCAACAACACGAGCCTCGCGATCATCGATGGCCGGTTGAAGGAAAGAATACCCGTCCGCGGCACGTCGGATGAGATCGACCGGCTGTCCGCCAATCTCAACCGCCTTTTCGACAGCAACCAATCGCTCTTGGAAAGCCTCAAGCAAGTCAGCGCCAACATCGCCCATGATTTGAGAACGCCCCTGAGCCGCTTGCGCCAAGGCCTTGAGGAAGCCCGATCGAAAACCGGCGACAGTAAAGCCTATGCCGCCGCCATAGATGCCGCTGTCATCGAATCCGATCAGCTTTTGGCAACGTTTACGGCGCTGCTGCGCATAGCCCAAATTGAGTCGGGATCACGAAAAGCTGGATTCAAAACGATCAGCCTGACCAGCATTTTTGAACGTGTGGCGGGGGCTTATCGGGCTGTGGCGGAAGATCAAGGCAAGGAGCTGGCCACCACGCTGGAACCGGAAATTGAATTTCATGGCGACGGCGAGCTTTTGCTCCAGATGATTGCCAATCTCACGGAGAACGCCATCCGGCATACGCCGTTGGGTACGCGCATAGTCCTTACGCTGGAAAATTCGGATCGGGGCATAGCAGCCACGGTTGCGGATTCAGGCCCCGGCATTCCCGCTGATCTTCGGGACAAGGTGTTTGAACATTTTTACCGGCTGGATACGGGCCGCGCTGCCGCTGGAAATGGCCTTGGCCTTTCTCTCGTATCGGCCATCGCAAACCTTCATGGGATACGCGTTTCGCTAAATGACAATAGGCCCGGCCTTCTGGTGACGTTAGTTTTCCCCGGGCATTAATTTCCCAGGGGAATGCTTTTGCCAAATTCCGACGAGAGTCTAAGACCGACGATTTGCACATCCTCGCCGTCGGCGCGGTCAAAGGTATAGCCAGCACCAACCGACCAGGTTTCGCCGATCATGCTGATGGATTCACCCAGGACATACATGGCTGTTGCATCCACAAGATATTCGGAAGAGTCTGGTCCTCCGGCGATAAGTTCCGTCTGCTGCGAATAGGCCACGGAATAGGTGGCCGGTCCTGTCTCAATTGCGGCTGATCCGGTCAAGGCAACCGCGTCGTCAGCCGAGCCTTCGAAATTGTTGAACCATGCGGCTTCGCCGAAAAGCCTGAGGGTTGTCTCTTCGCTGATGGAAATAGACTTGTTCAGGCTGCCAAGAATGCCGAGTTCGTTGCCATCGCTCCCCTCGCCACCCTTCTGGTAACGTGCGGCAAGCTGGTAGCCAAAGCTGCCCTCGTCATAGCAACTGTCAACTTCCGCGCCGAGGCAACCATCCAGCGCCACGGCAACCGATGAAATACCTTTGGTGTTGCCCGCCCCGCCATCATCCAGTCTTGTGCGGCCTCGGTTATTGAACAGTGATTCGCTCAGTATCGATCGATCTACGGTAAAGGCGCTTGCCTGCAACTGGTTGGAAAGGCCCGCCGCCTCAAAATTAAGACCAGCTCCGCCGCCGAGGCGTTCGGCCAACTCATAGTTCTCGGCCAGGTCAATGCCATGAAGACCCGGCGTCACATCCCAGGCCCGACCAAAGGCCGGATGAATCTTACCTCCCCAGATGCTAAAGTCCCCGAAATCATACTGCGCTTGCAAGACATCGACATACGTGCCGGTTCCGCTGAAAATCTGGTTCTTGCCGGGTTCCGGGTCGATCACCGGCTCGGAAATGATATTGGCAATGAACGACAGCCCATCAGTGGCCTTGAGATCAAAATAATTCTCCGATTTTGGACTGAGAAGATAGGAATCTCCAATTGCGCCGTCACTGGGGTGAACCCACGCCCCGTTGAGTTCAAATGTGCTTGCGTATTCGAGGCAGGGACCTGAGCATTCTTCGGAAGACGTCGCGTCCGCCGCTTTTACTTGAGCCATGGGGAGTGCGGAAACGGCGATAATTCCTAAAAGCAGGGTGGGGCGCATGAGGGACTCCAGTTGGACGGCGGCGCAATGAATTCGCCCTTTCCCTCGTAAGGTCTCGACCTTACCCAATTTGGGCCGCAGGATTACAAAAATGTATAGAAGCCTGATGTGATAAACCGATTCTCAAAACCGGAATTTAACATTTTGCGCGGCCCTCGCGATCATATCCTTTCCGGCAGCTTCATTCGCTGATACAAGGTTTTAAGGTGAAGATTCATGAGTTCGCCAAAGCGCGTCTGGCCCGCCGGCATGTCGTGGACGCGCTGCAAGAACATGACATCCAGATTGGAGTTTCCTTCAAGCACAACAGGGCCGATGTTGGTTAGCGCAATATCCCAGCCTATAATCACACGATGCGGAAATGCGGCGTGGGTCGAAATAGCGGTCTTCCTGATAGCGTCCCATTCGGAAAGCACCCGACCCTTGATCGGCGCATCCGTGACCGGATGCCGTTCATAGCGGAGATGGGCGGTTTTGAAATTGTCCCCGGTAAAGAGCCCCATCTCCCCGCTCACGAGATCGATCGGCGCTGCATATTCTCCATCTGGCAAATGCTGCCAATGCGGTTCAAGTATGGACAGAAGGCGCAGCATCGCGAGCGCCACCTCCGGTTTTTGCTGTTCGTTGATACACGTAACGACTCGGATAGTAATCAGCGAATCCAAGGCGAGGTCAGATATGGAGGGATGGTTTTCGAGCCATGGCTGCACCAGCATAGGCCTCACGGACGAAGCCCTCTTCAATACCGCAATAACTCCCTCGAGATCAAATTGCTGGTCGTCTTTGTCTGCGTAACGGCCAGGAGAGACGTAACGAAACGTCATTGTGTGTTTTGCTCCCATGCCTTTTTGCGGCTTGCAGAAGAGACTTGTTGCAAGATCATCTGGGTGACCATGTAATTCAACCGTGTCGACGTTCACCGTTAACAGCTTCTTCGGATGCGGAATGCAAAATTTTTCGCAGCATTCGGCAAAAAAAGCCTTATCGCTCATTTCGTTTACTAGGAACGGGTTTGGTGTGAGCTTGTTAAGCGCACCCAAAAGTCCATTCTTGGTTTCGAACCGCGTCAGGTAGTGCCGCACATCTCTCAGCCTAGCTGCTTTGTAAAAATCCTGGGCATAGTAGCTGGGCGGATCAATGCCATTCTTGAACCACAGTCCGGTCATCTCGACGATTTGCGAAGTGAGCGTTTTTCCCGTGGCTTTACTGAGCGAGCGGCCAGCCGTGAGCATTAACCAGAACATAACCAAAAACACGGTGGCTTCACGAAAAACGGGATAGTAGGAGATTGCGACGGGCGGATACCGTTGTGAGCGGATCAGATTACATTCCTCACATATCTGCCTGGCATTGGACCCGACGAACAAGCCGCTGATTCTGCCATTGGATCTACCTGAAAATGTCGGGGACGTGAGTTCACCCGCAATTGCGGCGTGGGAAAATGCCAGGCTGATGATGTAGAACGCGATGCAGAGAATTTCTGCGAACTGTGCCAGAAATTTTATCCCGGATGGGAATGCCAGACCAAAAGCCTGGCCGCCTTCCGCTGCTTCCGACACAAGCGCAAATGCCTCAAAGACCACAAGAGCCTGCAGGCTTCGCGCGGCCCACACGTGTTTCCTTGGCAATTTGGCCAAAACAAAGAGTGCCGCCGCCACGACCACCGCAAGCACGGCATTGAACACGCCTTCGGCAATTTGAAACGAGCCCGAATTCCACAATTGCCCCTTGTCGGCAAACCAGCCGGATAATTCGGAAACGAGAATTGCCGCGATTGCTCCAGCACCAATTGGCAAATGTGGTTCCGATACTTTTTCCCGCGCATTGGCAATAAGGCCTGTAAAACTTCCCGCAAAACCGGCGGCCAAGGCGATCCACAATGCAAGGTCCATGGGCGACATCGCTGAGCTCGCCCAGCCCGGAAACGCGATCTGTGCCGCCGCGCCCACACCCGCATACACTAGGGCAAGCAAAAGGTAAGCCCCGATGTTGACTGGTGAAAGAGCCGTCCAAGTATCCGGAGGTGATCTCATTTTATCTTTATTTGCGGGCTGGCAATGCGCACAGCGAGCAACAATTAGCGGGCGCAGGTTACCGAATTTGGGCCGCCGGATTACAAAAAAGTATGGTTACGAACAATGCCGTGTAAGGGGCGCGGCTTAAAAGCAAGCGCACTGGAGGCGGGCAGTCACGCCGCAAGACCTCCGGCATTTTAGCGCCCGGGCCCCCGGCCCCGGCAATTCGGAGTATCCCCCATGAAGAAGCTTATTCTCGCAACTGCCCTTGTTTCCGCTGTCCTAGCCGCTGGATTTGTGCCTTTGGCCTCTGCCGCACCTGTCCCCTGCGAAGACATGCTTAAGACCCTCACTGAGACCTTGAAGACGGCCAAACTTAACGATGCGGACATCAAGGCGGTCACCGAGCTTCAGACGAAGGGCACCGAGCGCTGCAATGCCGACGACGACAAGCGCGCTGATGCTTTCTTCACCGATGCCCTGAAGCTTGCTGGCAAGAAGTGAGTCCACAGATGATGACCTTGGACACTGGAGAATATCGATCAAAACTGGCGGAAACGGCAGCAGAACCGCCAATTCTGTTTAACCGGGTGCCCAAGGTCACCGTCGACTTCTGGCTGATCAAGCTCATGGCCGTCACAATGGGCGAAACCGCAGCCGATTATCTCGCGGTCAACATGGGGTTGGGCCTCACCACAACCTCCCTCATCATGAGTGCCATTCTCCTCGTGGCAGTATTTCTACAGTTCGCCCAGAAGAAATACGTACCGTGGGCCTATTGGCTGGCGGTTGTCCTCATCAGCATCGTCGGCACACTTATCACCGACAATCTTGTGGACAATTTTGGTGTACCGCTAGTGACGACGACCATCGTCTTCAGCATCGCCCTGCTGGCAACGTTTGCCCTCTGGTACGCCTCTGAAAAGACCCTTTCAATCCACACCATCTTCACGACACGGCGCGAGGTCTATTATTGGCTGGCCATCCTCTTCACCTTTTCGCTGGGCACTGCGGCCGGCGACCTCGTTGCTGAACACTTTGAACTCGGTTATCTCACCACTGGGCTTCTTTTCGCCGGAATCATCGCCGCAATTGCTTTTGCCTACTACGTGCTGAAGATAGACGGAATTCTGGCTTTCTGGCTGGCCTATATCCTGACACGGCCACTGGGCGCGTCCTTCGGCGACCTGCTCTCGCAGCCCCAAGAGTATGGCGGGCTTGGATTCGGGACAATCATTACCAGCGCGCTATTTTTGATCACCATTGTAGTCATAGTCGGCTACATGACATTCACCCGTGATGGCAACGAAACATTGGCAGCCGGAGAAACTGCGTAACTTGCGTATCGCACAGGACCTTAATCCAATCCTTCGAACTCACTCAAAAACATTTATTCAAAAACGAGAACAAAATGAACCCTGTTAAAACTGACGACCGCACTGTAAGCAACAGAACGGGATATTCTGTGCTTCAAATTTCACTCCACTGGATCATCGCAGCACTTGTACTGTTTCAGTTGATATTCGGCGAGAGCATGACTGCGGCTGTTGATGCCGCTGCAGAGGGAACCAAAGCCTCCGCCTTCGACCTGCAGTTTGCGTCGTTGCACTACTGGTTTGGAATTGCAATACTGACACTTGTCGGTGTTCGTCTCGCGGTCCGGTTAATGCGCGGAGTACCCGCCGCTCATCCGTCATCCCCTGTATGGACGGATCTGATTGCACGCCTAGCACACGGGCTTTTCTATCTCCTTCTGGTTGCCGTTCCCGTGACAGGTTTGCTTGGATACTATGTGGAAGGCCCGTTCGGAGACATTCACGCTTGGGCAAAGCCGGTATTCATTGGCCTCATCTCGGTTCATGCCCTCGGTGCATTATTCCACCAACTCTGGATGAAAGACGGAACACTCTCTCGCATGCTGAAGCCAGAAATGTGCTGAATGTCCCCCGCGTGATTGTTTTTGCTTCCGTCGACATCTCTATCACGTTACAAAATTAGAGGTCTAATGTGTCATTCACCGCGTTTGTGTTGTACGGTATTGATGCCGGACTGACACATTTTATCAACAGCTTTAGTGGATACGATTGGTATGCTGATTCACTCGCGAGTTGGATTTCTTTGGCCGGCATTCCAGTCATGGTTTTTGTGGTGGCCGTCCAATGGTGGACGCTGCAAAACCGAAGCCATACGCGTCATGTACTTTTGACTGCGGGCTTTTCCTTCATGCTGAGCCTTGCACTCAACCAGCTTATCCTGCTCTTTATAAATCGGGTTCGGCCTTATAATGAGGGCGTTACAAATCTCCTGATAGCCCCAAGCGGTGATCCGTCATTTCCATCCGACCATGCGACAGCCGCATTTGCCATTGCGACCGCGTTTATGGCATATCATTTTAAAGGTGCAAAAACACTTCTGATTTCTGCTATTCTGATTTCGGTGTCCCGTATCTACGTTGGCACGCATTTTGTTACTGACATCGTAGGTGGTGCTATTACGGGGATGCTCGCTGTGGGAATAGTGCTACGGATATATCGTGAAGGTTCTCGCGCTGACCGCTTCCTGACAAG
>JANNUW010000505.1:0-4126 GCA_031414095.1 Hyphomicrobium sp.
CGGCGCTTTGATCCCGCGGTCACATTGGCTGGCGCGGCTGACAAGGTAGAGCTCGCCATACGCTACGTGGCCAGCCACAAGGACGTGTCAACCCTGCAAGTCGGAATTGCAACACCGGAACAGTTCGAAGCGGCGGCGGAAGCGCTTTCGAAAGGTCCATTGAGCACTCCGGCCCTCGAGCGTATCGCTGAATTGCAATCTGAGGTTCAACCTTGATCGGCCAAGCCAACGATCATCGTCGTTGGCACGACGAATGCCGCCCGGAGCAGCTTAAACCCTGTACGGTGGGCTCGGCCACGACACAGCGGGGCACTGCTCTAAGAGATGTCCAGCTCGTCCACTGCCCGCTTGATGATCTTTTTATGAATGCGGCCGCAACCAAGTTTTGGCTGCGGCTTGTGTTTTCCAGCGCTCCGAGCGCCACCGGCTGTTAAATCACTAACTGCAGGTCGGCCACACGCCGGCGGATTGATGCCCCCGTCCGATGTCCAACCCACGGTCGAGGTGATCCGATAGCTTCCATCTGAAGGGCGAAGCTTTGGTGCACTTTCGACCGTGGCGACTTTGCCCAAGCCGCGCTCGCAGTTAGACATCTCATTAGTAGGAAAGCGGATAGTCACTGCGGAAGAGAACTCGAAGTTGTCGTTATCGTCGACGTATTTTTACTGACCCGCCGGCGCTCGCCTATCTACGACGGGCAACAAACGTTGGCCTGCGGTAAGCGCTGCATTTTTTCGACTTTAGTGCCTGCGGGGCGATCGCCGCTTCGACGCGTTCACTTGCGTCCTTTGCTCAAACTAGGTCGGCGCTTGCGGCAATGACGAGCCTTCATGCGAATTGTTGCGGAGGTTGACCAACCTCCGCCCAGAACACGCGGAACGCTAGCCAACAAGGAACCCTGCGCCCACAGGATCCGCCCGATCGATCAGCCAGCGTGCTGAGCCGAGGATACTTGCCGTTCCTTTGACAGTCGGCCGAACCGCGGGCGTGGAGCCTAGCTTGGTTTCGCCAATCAGGCAGCCTTCGAATGTGCCCGTTCCCAGCAGCCCCTCCGAGCGGATTGGTTGATGGAGCCCGAGTTTTCCGCGGGCGTGAAACATTGCCATCATGGCGCTGGTTCCAGTGCCGCCTGGCGAGCGATCAAGCTGACCTGCGCTAAAAACATGAACATTCTTGTACAGGGCGCCGGCAATGGTCGGCTCATGCCAGAGCGTTACGAAGTTAAAGTTGGTGATATGAGACTGGGTCGGATGTTGCAGCTTGATTTTCTCGCTGAGCATCTCGCGTGCCATCACGCCGATCTCCGAAAGGCGACGTCCGTTTTCGGGGGCAATCTTCAAGCCCTTCCCGCGCAGGTCGATGATACCGAAATAGTTGCCACCCCAGGCGATATCGGCCTTGACTGAGCCAAGTCCCGGAATATCGAGCGGGATATCCTGCGCCGCGACGTACGCCGGCACGTTTTCAAAGTTGGTCCACTGCACCTCGTCCCCGTCGTTCGCAACTTCGCTGATCACAGGACCGGCCGTCGTTTCAAACTTGATGGTCGTGCGCCCCTTCGGCCCTCTCGGTACGAGCCCGAGGGCGACCATGGCCATCGAAAGCGCAATCGTGCCGTGCCCGCACATATGAGAGTATTGCGTCCCGTCGATCCAGATCATTCCTGCATCGAAGCCCGGCATCGAAGGTGGCGTCAGGAAAACGCCAAACATATCGCGGTGCCCGCGCGGTTCACGCATCAGTGCCTTGCGCAGCCAATCATAATTCTGTTCAAGGAACTGTCGCTTTTCAATGATACTTGATCCTGGCGGATAGAGAATTCCGGAGTGAATGATGCAGGTGGGTTCACCCTCCGTGTGGGTATAAACGACGTCGAAGGCTGGCTGGGTGCGCATCGTCATTCTCCGTGGCTGAGATGGTATCATTTCTGAGTGGCAAGCACGTCGAGTCCGATCGTCAGATCAATGGTGACGATTAGGGCAGTGGCTACGAGGATCGTGATACCCGAGACGGCCGCAATCAGTGGATCGACCTGATACTGAACGTGATTGAGTAGCTTGACCGGAACCGTCGTCATCGATGCCGTCGTATTGAACATCGACATCTCGACGTTGATCCAAGACGAGATGAAAGCGAACAGTCCGCCACTGACTACACCGCTCCTCACGAGAGGAAACGTGACATGGCGGAATGTTTCGACCGGGCCAGCTCCGAGATCAAGCGAAGCCTCTTCAAGCGTGCGCTGCTCGGGCGTGAAGAGCGGTAGGACCGCCTGCATTACAAAGGGTGTAGTGATCACGGCGTGTCCGAGCAGTAGCGCCCAGAAAGTCCGGACGAGCCCAACTTGAGCGCAAAACTGGAGGAATGCGGCGGCTAACACAATGTGCGGCAACACGAGTGGCGATATGAGAAGCGCCTGGATTGTCGTTTTGCCGGGAAAGTCGTTTCGGCTGAGCGCCAGCGATCCAGCGAGACCAAGAGCAATGGCCATAAGCGTCGCCAAGGCAGCCAAGACTGTGCTTGTTTTGAAGGCGTCAACGTAGCTTTGATCGACCAACACCTTGGCGTACCATTTGAGCGTCCAGCCATGGGGAGGAAAAGCAAGAAAATCACTGGCAGTCAGTGAACTTCCCACGACAACGGCAAGCGGCAGCAACAAGTATGCGAGAACCAACCAGGCAAAACTTGTGATGATGATGCGCGCTAACATGGCTTAGCGCCTCCTGGTTGGATCAAGTGTTGTGGCGAAGGCGACCAGTGCGAGCGTCGCAAGCAGAAGCGTAACGCTCAGGGCACCGCCAAAATTAAAGTCAAACACGGAGCTGTATTGCTGGAAGATCAGGATCGAAAAGACCGTTATACGGCCGCTGGACAGCAGGGCTGGCGTTACGTACGCGCTGACAGCGAGCGTGAAAACCATGATAGCGCCGGCTATCAGCCCAGGCAGGACAAGCGGAAATGTGATAGTCTTGAACACGGCCAAGGGGCGAGCGCCTAAATCCGCCGCGGCCTGCTCTAACGTGCGATCGATCGCCGCGAGGGCATTTCCAACCGTTAAAACAATAAACGGTAGAAGAATGTAAACGAGGCCTATCACTATGCCGAGTTCGGTCCCCAGGAAGCGGATAGGCCGCTCGATGGACCCGGCACTAACCATCAGATCATTGACCAGTCCGGTACGTCCCAACAGTACCATCCACCCGAATGACCGCACGATGTTGCTAGTAAAAAGCGGTATAATAATCAGGATGACGCCCGTTCGCCGCAGCCACTGCGCTTCAACGATCCGCACCAGGTAGTAGGCGAGCGGAAACCCAAGCAGCACTGAGACTAGGGTCGTTATCAGTGCGATCCGGAGTGTCACCCAGAGCACTTCCCAGTGATACGTGTCAGCTAATACCCTGACATAGTGAGCCACGGTCAGGCTCGAGCCTTTGCTCTCTGTGATACTTGCGAGAAGCACAACGGTCAGCGGCACGACGAAGAACGCCGCGAAGAACAGCACAGGCGCAGCTAGCAACAGCCATGGCACGTCGCGGGTCTTGGTCATGTGGCGTGGGCCTCAATGACCTGCATGCTTCCGGGTGACCAGCCAATGTGGACATCATCGCCGATTTTGACCATGCCACGCGTTGCGCCCAGCTGACGCATCGTGATTGAGCTTCCAGCGACGTCCAATTGAAGGAGCAATTGGCCACCAATGTCGATGATATCGGTTACCTTTGCCGGAAGCGCGGCAGGATCATCGGGATTACGAAAAACAATATCTTCAGGTCGGATCATCCCGACATAAGCATTTGGGTCTGAAGCCGTCGCACGGGCAATGACAGGACCACCGCATACCGCCTGCCAACTGTTCGCCCCCTTAGCATTCAGATTTAGGATATTGGCTTCTCCAATGAATTCAGCAACGAACAGCGAGCGTGGCCTGGTGTAGATTTCGGCCGGCGTGCCGATTTGTTCAATTCGTCCGCGGTTCATCACCACAATCCGGTCAGCCATCGTCATGGCCTCCTCCTGATCATGGGTCACAAAAATGAAAGTTATGCCGAGCAGAGTTTGCAGGCGTTTTAATTCAATCTGCATCTGTTTGCGTAGTTTAAGGTCGAGCGCACCCAGTGGTTCG
>JANNUW010000506.1:0-9167 GCA_031414095.1 Hyphomicrobium sp.
GACAAAAAGGGAGCCAGATTTATAAAATCTGGCTCCCTTTATGACTCTGATAAATCCGTCCCGCTTTAGCGGTTGTGCCGGTGATGGCGGCGGCGCAGCGGCCGGGGCTCTTCGTAATAGTCGTAGTAGCCGGGAGCTTCCGGATAACGGTTACGCCAGCCCGGTGAGCCACTGAGGGCACCCCAGCGGTTGAGCAGTTCGCCCTCTTGACCGCTGATGGGACGACCGGCGCGCGCGTTGGCCCGCGCGGATTCCACTTCGAAAATAGTGTCAGCCGATGCTGGCGAAGGCGTTAAAGTTACACCTGTTATGCCGCCGAAAGCAGCGAGGCCCAGCATAATTGCAAACCTGCGTCTCATAATAAATCCTCATTCAACGCCGTGGCGATCGCACCTGACGGCTTTATTTAACGATACTACTTTAACGCCCTGGCTGCGAGGGTGTTCCCGGCTCACTCATCTCTCGATGTAGTTATAAGTCACAATAAATACCCGGTCGACGTCTTTGGAATTGGGTGCCGGGAAGGGATAAGCGGTCTGTCGCGCGGCAAACAGGACTTGTTCGTCGATATCGCCGACGCCCGACGGCTTTAAAACCTTCACGTCAGACACATTGCCCGTCGGGTTTAGCGCGATGCGAACGGTGACCCGGCCATTGGTGCCGGTATGGGGCGGCATCGACTTCTGCAGCGCGGCAATGACACCCCGGCCGAAGGCGTCGTTAGCGCCCGAACGCGTGATGCCGGCTGGCCGCTCGAACCCTGCCGAGCCACCCGCGCCGCCGGAGGGTGCATTCAAAGCGCGCGAGGGTGGTGACAAATCAAGCCTCGCCGTCTTTTTTTCCTGCGGCTTTACTTGCGGTTTGGGCTTTACGGGCGCGGTCTTCGCAGTCGGCTTTTCGGCCGGCTTCTCGCCCGGCATTGGAATCGACTCGAAATCGGGCACCTCTTTAGCGAGATCAGCGGCGGACAGCGTTTGCGTCTCGCTTGGCGTCTCGGGCTTGGGTTCAACGGGCGGCTCTTGAGACGTTTCTTGAGCCGGCTCCGGCGTGGGCTCGGGCTGTTCGGGCGGCGCCTCAGCCTTCGCATCAGGCGCGGGTTGAGGTGGAGCCTCTTGCGGCGGCGCTTGCGTGATCGGCAGCTCGGGCGAGCCGGCCTTCGCCTCTTCAACGGTCGCGTTGCTCTCGAGATCAGCTTCACTGACGAGATCAATGCTGATCGTGTTGTCTTCGCCGCCGGCAGTCCCCAGAGACGTCGGCGCCGAGGTGCCGACACGTATCAACAGGAGAGAGTGCAGTAGTAATGCCACCGCGGCGCCGATCCAGAACCGTCTGTCCGGCGCGCGCGAACGGGCGGCCAGGCGCGCGTCGGCATCGCCAGCAAGAGGCGCGAAGCCGGCTTCCTGTTCAACGCTGGTTGCGGTCATGGCGTCTGCTTTCGGATCGCGGAGGATCGCGGCATCCTCGACGAGGTCATTCGTCAACGCCTGACCAAACGGCGGGCGCATTTAGTAACATCAAAAGAACGCGTGCAAACTGCGCACAAATTCTGACAACCCCAGCAGGCGCTCGCGCTTCAAACGCTCGGCTGTGAGAATCGACGACAAGCCGGCAATCGACTGGCTTAAATTGTCATTAATGATCACGTAATCATACTCCGCCCAATGGCTGATCTCGGCCGACGCCTGTGCCATCCGGCGGCTGACGACTTCGGGCGGATCTTGCGCACGCCCCTTGAGACGGCTTTCGAGCACGGCCCCTGATGGCGGCAAAATAAAGACGCGCACGAGATCGCCCGCCATTTTTTCGGCCATCTGTTGCGCGCCCTGCCAGTCGATATCGAACAGCACGTCGCGGCCGCTTACGATCGCCTCCTCAATCGGCTTCTTGGGTGTGCCGTACAGATTGCCGAACACCTGCGCCCATTCGAGAAGCTCGCCGGCCTCACGCATGGCAAGGAAGCGGGCCTCATCGAGGAAAAAATAATCGCGGCCATCGACTTCGCCGGGCCGGGCCTTACGCGTCGTCGCCGAAATGGACAGGCTGATCCGCTGATCGGCTTCGATCAAGCCGCGCGCGATCGTCGTTTTGCCGGCACCCGATGGCGACGACAGCACGAGCATGACGCCGCGGCGCGCAATGTGCAGGCTTTCTGGCACCGCGTCTGCGGCAGAGGGAGAGGGAGATTTGCTACTCAATGTTCTGCACCTGCTCGCGCATCTGATCGACCACGAGTTTTAAGCTCAGCCCGTGGGTCGCGATCTCGTTGTCACTGGCCTTGGAGGTCAGCGTATTGGCTTCGCGATTGAACTCCTGAGCCAGAAAATCGAGCTTACGGCCGGCGGCATGGGGCTTGGACAACAACTCGCGCGCCGCCTCGACATGGGCTTTGAGCCGCTTTAGCTCTTCTTCGACATCGGCGCGGGTCGCGATGATGATGGCCTCCTGATGGAGACGCGCGGCATCAAAGCCCTGAGACGTGTCGACCAGTTTTGCGACGAGCGCCGCGAGCCGCGCGTTGATCACCGCGACCGTACGCGCCGGACTGATGTCGACGAGGTTTGTCAGCCGCGCAATGTCTTCGATCTGAGCGGCCACGACCTGATGCAGACGCTGACCTTCCGAGGCCCGCGCGATGACAAGATCGTTTAGCGTGGTGCGCAGGCTCGACAACATCTGCGTGTGGCGAGCAAGCGTCTCCTCTTCGGTTTCGATGACGTCGACAATCTCGAGCACGCCGCGCAAGGCAAGGAGGCCATCGATGCGGGCGGGCGCGGCGCCCGTCAACTCGCCGACACGTTTGGCGGCAGCCGTGACCTGCGCCAGCGCCGCCTCGTTGAGGCGCACCTCGCTGACGGCACCGGCACGCTGGACGTTCAGATTGACCGACACACTGCCGCGCGTGAAGCGGCTCGCGATTTCTTCACGCACCTTGGCCTCGAGCGCGTCGTAACCGGGTGCCAGCCGGATGCGCACGTCCAAACCCCGATTGTTGACGCTGCGGGCTTCCCAATACCAACTGCAGGGCCCCAGTGACGCGCTGGTGCGAGCAAATCCGGTCATGCTCTGCAAGGCCGCAGCGGGCGCAATTGGATTTGAAATCGTCATTGAGAGAGAAACACCCAGGGTTAAAAACGAGAGCAGGTAAGCGCTTGATCGGCGAATGCAGGACGCCGTCGCCTTTTAGCGCTCATCACGCCCGCCGCCAAGGAGCCAGTCCACTCGACGCCCGCAACTCATGGGGGAAACGTTGGTTGGGTCAAGCGTGAGCGCGACCCAACAATTGCGAAAGGTCGCCACGGCTTGGAGTAGACCGAGGGCGATTCGCACCCAAAGCGTGGCGAAACTACAGTACGGCTGAGAACAGTGAGTTTGCTTACTTTTTAGCTTTTTTAATCGCTGTGGATGACGCGGACGCCTTAGCGCTCGCGGGCGTCGGCTCGGCATTGAGAGTCGTGATAGGCGCCGCGACCGGCGCTGCAACGGCTGCCGCGGAATCTTCGGACGGTGGATTTGGGATGTCTTCGGAAGCCGCCGCCGCGTCTTTTTTCGCGCCGGCTTTCTTAGCGGGTGCCTTGCCGGTGGCAGCCTTACCTGCGGCGGCCTTCGCCACCGGATCCGACTTTGCCGCCGGTTCGGAGTTTACAGCCGCCGCGCCTTTGCCCGTTTCAGGCTTAGCAGCTGGCGCGGCATCGCCCGCCTCGGCGTCCTGCTTGGCCCGGATACCCTTCTCGACCTTGCGCCACGCGGTCGCGGCTTCGTTATGCTCTTTCAAGGTGTCGGAGAACGTGTGTCCGCCATTGCCATCGGCCACGAAGTAGAGGTCGGCGGTCTTGGCCGGATTGAGTGCCGCCACGATGGCCGCGCGGCCCGGATTGCAGATCGGAGTCGGGGGAAGGCCCTTGATTTGATATGTGTTGTGCGCATTTTTGGCGTCGATTTCCGACTGCAAAATGGGTTTGCCCCACTGCACGGCGCCTCCAAAAACACCGTAGAGTATCGTCGGATCCGATTGCAGCCGCATGCCCTTCCGGAGCCGGTTCACAAAGACGCCGGCAATCTTATCGCGCTCGTCGTCACGCCCGGTTTCTTTCTCGACGACAGACGCCAAAACCATGGCTTCCTGTGGCGTCTTGAAGGGCAGATCCTGCTGCCGTTTATCCCACTCGGCCTGCAGCACTTGCGTGCGCTTCGCCAGCATCTGGTCGAGAACTTCCTGGCGCTCCATGCCCTTCTCGACCCCGTAGGTCTCAGGCAAAATCGCGCCTTCCGGCGGCACCAGTGCAATGTCGCCGACGAGATGCTCCTCGGCTTTCAGACGCTCGACGATTTGCTGGCTGGTCAACCCCTCGGGCACCGTCACTTTGTATTGGATCGACTTGCCCTCGCCCAGCAAGTCGAGCACTTCGCGCATGCTGACGCCGGGCTTGAAGACATACTCGCCATGCTTCAACGCCGCGACCTTGCCGCCGGCCATGCCACGCAATTTATAATTGCTGACGAAGGCCCATGCGTTCGAAATCACGCCGTCCGCCGCCAGCCGATCGGCGATGGCGATGACGCCGTCCCCTTTGGGGATCGCAATTGTGCGGGTCTCGGCGAGTGGACCGGCCTGTTCGAAATGATGATGCAGCAATCCGACAGCACCGCCGGCCGCCACCATGAGCACCAGACCAAGCGTCAACAGGCCGCTGAAGAGGCGCACGAAGCCAGACAGCGCTTTGCGTTCGCGACGCACTTTGACGCCCTTGGGACGCGATGGAGCGCGCCCGGGTTCTAAAGCTTCAGCCGGACTGCGTGGCCGCATATCGGCGCGCAGCGACGGCGTCATTGTCGTCTCCCGGCGATCCTTGGCCATCTATCACTCCCGATCAGGCAAACCGCGGCGCTTGGGCTCCAGGCCGGCGTGTGGCCGACGCAATCTCACTCATCTTGACTCAAGCCTGTCAGAGGCTTGGGCTGACAATGTGGCGATTCCTCAGACCGTTGCGCGACCCGCACAGACCTGGACAGTTATGCCACACGCCGCATGATCACAGAGGCATTGGTGCCGCCAAAGCCGAACGAATTGCTCAAAACGATGTCGACGTTGCGCTGTTTAGCGGTGTGCGGGACGAGATCAATCGCCGTTTCGACCGACGGATTGTCGAGATTGAGGGTCGGCGGCAGCATGTTGTCGCGCAGCGACAGCACGGCGAAGATGGCCTCGACAGCGCCCGCCGCACCGAGAAGGTGCCCGGTTGCCGACTTCGTCGACGACATGGCGAGCTTGCCGGCCGCATTGCCAAACAACCGCTCGACAGCCTTCAATTCGATTTCGTCGCCCATCGGCGTCGAGGTGCCATGAGCGTTGACGTAGTCGATCTCGCTCGCCTCGATTTTGGCGCTTTTCAACGCCGCCTTCATACAGCGGTACGCGCCGTCGCCAGATTCGGCAGGTGCCGTAATGTGGAACGCGTCGCCCGACATACCGTAGCCGATGATCTCCGCGTAAATGCGCGCGCCGCGCGCCTTGGCGTGCTCGAGCGTTTCGAGCACCACGATGCCGGCACCCTCGCCCATAACGAAACCATCGCGATCGCGGTCGTAGGGTCTGGAGGCTTTTAGAGGTTCATCGTTAAAGCCGGTGGACAGGGCGCGGCAGGCGGCAAATCCAGCCATGGCAATCCGGCAAATCGGGCTTTCAGCGCCGCCCGCGACCATGACGTCGGCGTCGCCGAGCGCAATCAATCGCGCGGCATCGCCGATGGCATGCGTGCCCGTCGCACAGGCTGTGACGACGGCGTGGTTGGGGCCTTTAAGTTTATGTTTGATCGAGACATAGCCCGACGCGAGGTTGATCAGGCGGCCGGGTATGAAAAACGGCGACACCCGCCGCGGACCTTTTTCCTTGAGCAGGATCGACGTGTCGGCAATGCCCGATAAGCCGCCGATGCCCGAGCCGATGAGAACGCCGGTGCGCTCCTGATCGTCTTCCGTTTTGGGAGCCCAGCCGGCATCCGCGAGCGCTTGGTCGGCAGCCGCCATCGCGTAAATGATGAAGTCGTCGACTTTGCGCTGTTCCTTGGGTTCCATCCAATCGTCGGGATTGAATTTGCCATCGGCCGCTGCCCCGCGCGGAATGAAGTTTGCGATCTGACAGGTGATGTCGGAGACTTCGAATTCTTCGATGCGCCGCGCGCCACTTTGGCCGGCGAGCAAATTTTTCCAGGATGCCTCGACGCCCGAGCCCACGGGCGTCACCAGCCCCAAACCTGTAATGACGACACGCCTCATGCGAGCAAACTTCCCTGTCACACCTTTCCCGGCAGGCGACCTCTTGAGGCCGTAGCCGCCGGTTCAGGACCAAAACTTTAGCGCGGCCCAGCCTCCTGATAGCATGCGACCGCAAAGCTCCCCGTCAGGGACCTTTGCGGCCAGCATTCTAATGCCACGAGATGCAGCCGCGACGATGCCTCTCAGGCAGCGGTCGCGTTCTTTTCGAGGAACTTCACGGCATCGCCGACCGTCAGAATATGTTCCGCTGCGTCATCGGGAATTTCGCAGCCAAATTCTTCTTCAAAGGCCATAACAAGTTCGACTGTATCCAAGCTGTCGGCGCCAAGGTCGTCGATGAAGCTGGCGTTGTCGGAGACTTTCTCGGCCTCGACACCCAAATGCTCCACAACAATCTTCTTCACGCGGTCTGCGACATCGCTCATCGTAATTCCTCGTTGGTTGGTCCGGCTATAATTCAAGTGCGACTGCCGCTTTTGGCCCGCAAGTGTGCGGGTTATGCCTTCAGTCCGTTTGAACGGCCCTATCAGGCCGCTCAGAGCATTACTTGGCCCAGATCGTTAGGACGTTTCTCTTTACTGTGCAGCAAAAAAACGCGGCTCGTTAACATACTTCATTGGGGTTGGCCAGAGTTGGGCCTTTTCGTCCGCCCATGTCCCCGTATTCTAAGCGAATTCAGGACCATCCGGCGCGCGAAGAGGCGACCATATAGGCAGCCGTATCCTGCGCTTACGACAAGACGCCGCGCCCGCGCTTAGATCATGGCCATGCCGCCGTTGATGTGGAGCGTCTGCCCGGTGACATAGCCAGCCTCGTTGGACGCCAGATAAAGGACGCCCGCGGCGATATCCTCCGGCAGCCCGAAGCGCTGCGCCGGGATCATTTTCGAGATCTCTTCCGACTGCTTTGCATTAAGCGCGCCGGTCATCGCGGTCTTTATAAATCCAGGCGCGATGCAGTTTGCCGTGATGCCGCGGTTGGCGACTTCGCGCGCGAGGCTCTTGGTCATACCGATCATACCGGCTTTGGAGGCCGCGTAATTGCCCTGCCCCGGATTGCCCATGACGCCCGAAACCGACGCGATATTGATGATGCGCCCGAAGCCCGACTTGTTACGCAGCATGGCGCGCGACGCGGCCCGGCACAGCATGAACGTCGACGTCAGGTTGACCGCGATGACGTCGTCCCACTGCTCGTCCTTCATGACCATGAACAGGTTGTCTTTGGTGAGACCCGCATTGTTGACGATGATATCGAGCCGCCCGCCAAGCGCTTTGATGGCATCGTCGATAAGTTTAGGCACCTGGGCGCGGTCGGCCAGATCGCACGGCGTCACGACGGCGCGATCGCCCAACTCGGCTTTCAGCGCTTCGAGCTTGTCGACCTGCCGGCCCGACAGCGCGACCGTGGCGCCGGCCTTGTGCAAGGCGCGCGCGATGGCCTCGCCGATACCGCCCGTGGCGCCTGTAACGAGGGCGGTTTTGCCGATGAGATCAAACATTCGAAAAACCTCGTGTTGGAAGAAAGAGTGCGGCCTTCGCTTGAAAAGCGCGTGACGCGCGAAGGCGGGCGGATCGGATGCCAAAAGTTTGCACCCGTCCATAGCCCCGACCGGGGCGTTTCCACAAGGCCCCCGCCCTGAAGGCATGGGCGTCACAGCGGCGCGGGCACGGCGGCGAATTGAGACATTCGGCCCTAACTGCCCGCGTCCCTGGCCACCAGCGCCTCGCCGCGGTCGCTGACACGGGTTCGATAATCGAGATCGAAGACCGCGTCGGCCAAATCGAGCATGGTCTGGATATCGACCGACAAATGCATGAGCACAGCTTCGGCCGCGAGCGGCTCGGTATATGGCGGTGGTTCGAAGTAGTCGATCGACTCGGCTTTGGGTACGGCGATCAGAAGTTTGCCGTTATGCGCGACCGCCACGATGCCGGGCTCGCCGGTGCCGAAATCGGTTGTCAGGCTATACTGGAGCTGACTGAGAAGCGAACTCAGCGCCGGATGGTATGCGAGCAGCGACGATGCGGACCGCGCGGATCGGTTCGACAAAAGAATGTGCTGGACGATGGCCTTGGCCATCGACGGCATGTTTTGCGTCTGGCGGTCGGCATCTCTGGCTTCGAGCCTGCTCAACTTTTCCATGAACGCCGGCGACAGCAAAACCCGCGCTCCGACTTGATCGTTCGAGCGCACGCAATAGCGTTCGGCGAAGGCAGGACTTTCGAGCGCCACCTCTTGCAAGCCATCGGGCTTGGTGCGCCACAGCGCAGGGAACCCGCCCGTGCTGTTGTCGGCATCCCAGCGCTTTGGATAAATGACTGAGCGGCCACTGACCTCGCGCGGCAGTTCGAATTCGAGCGCCATGCCGCTGAACACCGAGATGATTTTCCGGTCCTTGCCGGGGCGCGTGATATTGAGCTCAGCCATGGTGACCGCGCGGCCGCGATAGTGCCCGGTGATATCATCTTCAATCGCGACGTTGGAACCTTCGGGCATCACGCCGGCAAGCGTCAACGGCCGCACATCGAGACCCGACGGCGCGCATTTGAACGAGCCAAACCGCGCCAGTAGGTGGGGAATGACATTTTTCTTGAACGTCTCGCGATAGCGCCGTCCGGGGCCGTCCGAGGCCATATACATGCCGCCCGCTAGCCCAGCCGCGATGGCAAACGGGAGCGCCTGTAGCCCCACATCCGTGCGCGACAGCGCCGCGCATACGGCAAGGCTCGTGCCGAGGCCGACGGGCACCCAGAACTTGGCGCGCTGTTCGACTTGCGCCAGCGTCTGGCGGCGCACGCCGTCGAATTCGGCGAAAATCGGCGCCATCTTGGCATGGAAGGCCGCCTGCTCGGCGTCCGACGCTGAGCGATAACTCGGGCTTGACCAATCGC
>JANNUW010000507.1:0-18003 GCA_031414095.1 Hyphomicrobium sp.
GCCGCTATCAGCGTGCATGTTGGCGACATCGTCGAGTGGGTCAATGACGACTTCATTGATCACACCGCGACGGCTCAGCAAGGTGGTTGGGACGTTGCGATCCCAGTCGGCAAGTCCGCTCAGCTACCAATGACCGCAACAGGCAAATTTGAATATTTCTGCCGCTTTCATCCCAACATGACCGGCACAATTGAAGTTATGCCTCAATAGGGTGTTATCCGAAGCGTTCTCTCAAGACCCTACCACCAACGGGCAGGCGGGGTTTGGGGGAACGTGCGATATTGATGCGGGAGGCGGAGGCTTGTCCGAATTTGAAAAACGAAAAAGACGAACAGCCGGAATTTTCTTCACCCCCTTGCTATGCGGCTGAGTTTGAACAGAGCCAACGCGCGACGCCAGATCCCGAGGCAGCGAGCGGCGTTGCGCCGGGGCGCACTGCGAAACCTGCGGACTCCATTACTCACTGGAATTGCCGTTCCAGCGGAGCACTGCGCGCGTGGCGCGTCGCGTGGCTCGCGAGGCTCAAGCGCGCAGATACGTGAAACTCCAACGTGCGTGCCCCCCCCCACCGCGCGATTTTGAGCTGCACGCATTTTCCGCTGGTCGAAGACCTGTTCCGCGCCCACCTGCCGCCCGCCACGCGCATTCTCTCGCAGCCCGAAATCGTCGCCGACAGCCTGGAAGATTATCTAGCCCGGCGCCCGCACCTGACACCCGCCGGCGAGCCGCCCTCGCTGACCTTGCTCACTACCGGCGACCCCGAAGCGGTCAACCAGCGCGCGCGTGTGTTCTGGAACAACGGAGTGGAGTTTGTGGGGGTTGGGGATTAGGCGTTGCTGTACAAAGGTGCGGCCGCCCCGATGCCTTGGTCGGATGTCGAGTTCACTAAGAGTAAGTGCCAGAGTAGATCGTGCCCGCTGATCCAGATCGAAGACCTGCCTTCCTCGTGGACTGGTACAAACAAAAGCAGGATCGCTCGGCTCGCCTGAACGACCGTATTGACTGCCAAGCTTCGAGAGCGCAGCGCCGTTCTGGCATCGACGGTCGGCAGAAAGAGCAGAGCCCCGAATCGACAAGCATCGGCAGCCGTTCCCCGCCGCTGAACATTGCGATCTTGACGCGAAGGGCCACTTAAACTGTTTGCATGCAAAATAAAAACAACGGCCAACCATCAGATGGTTGGCCGTTGTTGACAAAAATATGGAAGGTATTTTTAGAACGGAATTTCGTCGTCGAGCTGCTTGTCGAAGCCACCCTTGGAGGGCCCTGCGCTCTTGGGCGCGCGCTTCTGCTCGCCATACCCACCCGCACCCGACGAGCCGCCGCCGTCAGGTGCGCCGTAGTCGGAGCCTTCTTCCTGCATGCCCCCTGCCGATGCGCCACGAGCACCGCTGTTGGCACCATCGAGCATGGTCAGCGTGCCGCTAAAACCTTGCAGCACCACCTCGGTCGAGTATTTTTCAGCGCCGCTTTGATCGGTCCATTTGCGCGTCTGAAGCTGACCTTCGATGTAAAGCTTCGAGCCCTTTTTGACGTACTGCTCTACGACTTTGCAGAGGTTCTCATTAAAGATGACGACGCGATGCCACTCGGTTTTGTCTTTGCGTTCGCCGGTATTTTTATCGCGCCAGCTTTCGCTTGTTGCGAGACTGAGGTTGGCGATTGGGCGGCCGTCCTGGGTGCGGCGGATTTCAGGGTCCTTGCCGACATTGCCGACCAGAATGACTTTGTTGACCGAACCAGCCATGGGTAACCACTCCTTCAAAAATAGCGAACCGCTCGAGCGCCAACGCGCGAGCAGGGCAACAGCTAAACCCACGCTCACAGCCGCAATCGCCACGCAAAGTGCTGCGTCGAATCGAATTGTAAGCGCAAATTCTGGCGAGACTTTAGCTCACCGGGCCGTTTGGGCTGTCGATACCGTGCCGTTGTCCACGGAATTCGCCAGCCTCGATGTTCTGTAAATGTTCTATAGCATTTTCATGGCACGCGCAAGATGCTTCATTCAAACGAGCAACTGCGGGGCCGACACTTTAATTCAGCGCCCGCGCCAGGAAAACGAGGCTGCGGCCCGTTCCATCAATGCGGCCTTCCTCGCCGAACCCCTGGCGCGCATAAAAGCCGACGTTTCGCATTCCCCGGCCGGTTACGACGTGCAAGCCTGGGCAGCCTGCCGCGCTGGCGGCTTTCACAAACGCACTGACCAAACGGCTGCCGGTGCCCTTGCCGCGCGCCGATGGCGCCAAATTGACATGCAGATGACCGGGAAAGCGCGCCGTCATCGGGGCCAAGTCTTGGAAATATCCGGTATCGGAAAAGAGAGCAGTTGAAGCCGGATCGTCGAGACAGCCAGCGAGATATCCTTGCACGGCATTGGCATCGTCGAGAGCAAGATAGAACCATTGCGGATAGTGCTGAAGGTAGCGTCCGAGCCAGCGCTCTTTGAATACCTCGCGAGCCTCATCCGAAGCGAAAGAACGGGTGCCGCTCGATTCAAAAAAAATCACATCGATTGCGTCCTGGAATCGAAACGGCTCCTGGAGCGCTGCCCATTTCACGACTTCAATCACGGTTTTTGCTTACCTTGGTGTTCAAACATTCTCATCCAGCAGCCGTTAGCAGACCCCGTCATCTGCTGCCAACGCGTTGTTTATATTGATAGTATTTTGGGAACCCAAATCAGCATAGCATGTTTGGATCAACTCAGGAGACCGCGCGACGAGGAAGCAGCCAATGGCCGATACCGACTTCACACGCATGCTAGCCGGGTACAGTTTGACGACCGCCGAAATCATCTATCGGCTGCCAGATCACCCCCGCCTTTTGCAAAGTTACATCTGGCAAGATTACGACCAGCACCCTCGCTTTCCCAAGCTTAAAGCCTTCCTCGATTTCTGGTCGGCCAGCCTTGAAGGCCAACTCTATAAAATCCGCGTCGCGCATACGGGCCTCATCCGGCCGGCCGAAATAGAATTGATCGGTACCGAACTGCGGCTGCACTGAATTGATCAGCGCCGATATTGGACGAACGGCGTCAGCTCGCCCGCACGATCGTACAACTTGCGTGCGGTATGATTGTTTTCCTGCGTCGCCCAATAGGTGCGGGTGGCACCGCGCTCGTCGGCGAAGGCGTAAGTGGCGTCAATGAGCGCGCGCCCCGCCCCCGATCCGCGCGCTGCCTGATCGACAAACAAGTCTTCCAAATAGCAATAGTTTGTCGGCGACCATGTCGATCGATGAAACACCAGGTTGGCGATGCCAACGGCCTTCCCGGTCTTATCGACCGCGATTAATCCTGCCATTCCGTCAAGCTCACCGGCGAGGCGCTGCCAGGTCACGTCGACGACATTGGACGGCACGCTCTCACCATAAAACGCGATGTAATCGGCAAAAAGTGCCCGCCAGCGCGCTTCATCTGACTTTTCTAACTTTCTCACCAATACGGACATTCTCGATACGCTCCATTTCGTTCAACGCCTATCATGGCAAATTATGTCTTAACATTAGCACCCAAATAACTTTCACCTCAGTTGCGAAGTTTTCAGACTGTTTTGGTAGATTGAAAAAATCGAATTGGACCAGTTTGAATTTTTTGGCTTCGGGGGATTGCTTACATGGCTGCTCGAAAAGGCACTAAAGGCAACGACGTTTTTCGCAGCGTAGCGGCAGGCGACGCCTACGATGGCGTTCAAGGCTACGATGTGGTCACTTACGCGGGCACAAGCGCAGTCGGCATCGACCTTTTACGCCCGGCAGGCAATTCCGGAAATGCACGCGGCGATACCTATGTCCGCATCGACGCCTTTAAGCTGTCACGTTCCGACGACGTATTCCTGGGCAGCAACACCATCGACATCGCCAACGGCGATAACGGCAACGACCTGTTAGACGGCCGCGATGGCAACGATGCGCTGACGGGTCATAGCGGCAACGACACGCTGATCGGCGGCAATGGCTTCGACAGCCTTTGGGGCGGCGGCGATAACGACACCTTGCTCGGCGGCGCCAACAACGATCAAATCTGGGGCGACGCGGCCAACGACGTCATCACTGGCGGCACTGACAGTGGTAGCTTCTCCATGGCGGCAATCGGCGGCGGTCAGTTCTTCCGGGTATCCGCCAACGTTCTGATCCCATTAAACCTCATTGACGATTACGGCGAATGGGTCGTCATTCCGAAATATCACGCCGTTGAAGATGCTTCGGCCGTGAGTTCGATTGGCCGGGCTGACGGCGATGCAATTTTCGTCATCACCAACGGCTACAACTTCGCCCACGATTGGAACGCCCAGCGCGGCCCGAAATCAATCCCGCTCATCAATCTTGGACCCGGAGGCGTGATCGGCGCCGACACCAGTATCGTTTTCAACACCGGCTCGGACACCGGTAACGGCGCGGTCAAATTCAGCGGCGCCAAGGTTGGCCTTCCCGGCCCGCAGTCAGCCAACAACACCACGAACAATGTGGTGACGCTGACTCCAACCTACTCGCTCAGCTCAGTCATGTTCGGCGATCAGCTGATGGGCGGTTCGGGCTCTGATATTTTCATCTTTGCGGCCGGCGACGGCGTCGATCGTATTGGCGACTTTTCAACGGCAATCGACCGTATCGATATCGCCAACACTTGGTTTGACGGGGGCATCTTGAACGGCGAGTTCGCTGTGAAAGACTATGCCGGTGGTTCCTTGATATTGTTCTCAGATATATCGGTGGACGGTTACGTCGATAACACTGCGATCTATCTCGCGGGGCTGCAGGCGAGCAGCGTCAACGCCAGCATCTTCATCTGACCCGTTCAGCGTCGCTGACGGCCGCCTGCCCGACCCGGGATAGGTAGGCGTCGAGACGTTCGATATACTTGTGCAGGTGCCGGTGACTGTCGGCCCTGCCCGCCTCTTCGTCTGCGGCAAAGGCGATAAGGGCAACCTCATGGCCGGTGACCAGCGCTAGGAGCTCCGCGTCGTTTGCGGGGGCGAGCAATTGCGTTGCTTTGAACTCGTCGACATAGGGCGCAAAATCAGACGCAAAGCGCGCGTTCAAATCTGTCCAGCTTAAATTCGAATAACGCTCGGCGTCGCGAATGCCCTCTGCTTCGAGGTCTTCGTGTGATCGCGCTTTCAAACGGTCACGCCTGAGCAAGGGCTCTAGGGCCGCGGCGGTGCGCGCCTCCAATGTAGCCAGAAAATGCAGCTCTTGTTTTTCCCGCCAGACGTCACGCGCCCGGGCAAGCGTCGCAAAGAAGGCTTGTCCAGCAACCTCGCCTTCGTACGCCCGGATGAGCATATCGCCGTAGGCCATGTTGCGTCGTCTCCGATGGGCGCCACAATTGAGTTCTACCGCTGGCGACGCCGTAGCGGGTACGTTATATCTGTCTGCGAGTTGACCCGGGAACACAAATCAAACCATGATCGTCACCGGAAACCCGATCAAGAGCCATATCGCAAAAATGACGGTGATAGAGCCAACGCTTTTCGTTGCGCGCGAGCCAATGTGCCGGGTCGCGACCAAGCTTGCGAGTTTGACGATCGCAGGTCTGTTGGCTTCGTTCGCACCCCTTTACGCGCAGGCGGTCCCCGCTACGCCCCCAGCCGCCGAGACTAAGCCGGCCGACACTGCAAAACCCGAGGACGGACCGGAAGCATTAGCGCGCGGCAACGTGAGCGAGGCCATCGCCAGCTTCACCGCCGCGTTGGCCGACACGTCATTATCCAACGACCGGCGCGCAACACTTCTGAACGATCGGGCCGTCGCCTACGCGCATCTCAATAAGATCAAACCCGCGATCGATGATTTCAACGCGGCGACAACCCTGTTTCCCGAATATGCGGCCGTCTACAACAACCGCGGCAACCTTCTGCTGACACTCGGTCTACCAAAGGAATCGATCAAAGATTTCGACCGCGCCATCGTGCTGGCGCCCGGCTACGCGGCCGCCTTCAACAATCGCGCAGGCGCTTTCGTCAGACTCGGACAAAACCAAGAGGCGATACGCGATTACACGCGCGCAATTTCCCTGATGCCGGCAAGCCCCGCGCCGCTCGCTGGCCGCGGGCGCGTGCATCTGTCGTTGATGCGGCCCCATGCGGCCACGCGCGACTTTACGCGCGCCGTCAATCTCGATGCCCGATTTGCGTCCGGTTATCGCAACCGCGCTGAAGCCAAGCTCGCCGTGCAAAGCTACGAAGAAGCCATCGAAGATCTATCGCGTGCGATCGCTTTCGATGTCGCCAATGCAGAAATATATAACGTCCGCGGGCAAGCCTATCTGGCGCAAAAAAATGTGGTGTCGGCCATCAAGGATTTCACCCAAGCAATTGATCTCAATCCCAAGCTCGCCAGCGCGTACCACGGCCG
This sequence comes from Hyphomicrobium sp., assembly GCA_031414095.1. Classification (GTDB taxonomy): domain Bacteria; phylum Pseudomonadota; class Alphaproteobacteria; order Rhizobiales; family Hyphomicrobiaceae; genus JANNFX01. The sequence continues at coordinate 6,355 of JANNUW010000507.1, forward strand.
CGGCCTCGCGCATGGCTTGGCGGAAGCCTATGAGGAGGCCTATGGGGACCTCAACAAAGCCATCGAACTCGATCCGCGCTCGGCCGTTGCCTTCGCCTTGCGCGCGTACGTCTATAAGCTCAACGGCCAGATCGATATTGCACTGACCGACATCGAGACGGCCAAGAAGCTCGGACCCGAGCAGCCCGAGGTTCTGTGGGCGCTGGCCGAACTCGAAGAGGCACAGGGCCAGCCGGTCAAGGCGATCACGTTGTTCCGCAAGGCGCTCAGCCTGCGCCCGGGTTATAAAGACGCGGCCGACGGCTTGTTGCGCGTTGCTGGGCCCGACGCCGATACCGGCGACACGATCGTACCCGGTGCCGGCATCGAATTCTGGCGCGTCGTCGTGCGGGCCAATCGCTACTTTGCAATCAATGATCAGTACCTTAACCTCAGCGTGCCGCTCGAAATGCTCGGCGAAGGCAAACCCAAACTGATCGAATGGGAAGTCAAGCCGCCGCCGGTCAAGGGCATCGGACTGCTTCGATTCAACGGTGGTGCCGTCAAGACTGCGGGCGGCGCCGAGGATGTGGAACTCGTCGCTCTGATCGACTTCGAGGCCGCCAACGTCATCGCCATCGTGCCGCATAAGCAGGGCGCAAAAACCGCGACCTGGACGTGGGAGTCGTCGCGCGTCGTGGTGGCATCCGTCGATGGCACGGCCGACGAATTCAACCTGCGCAACGGCGCTGTGGATGTTGCCGGACCCGCCGGCGCTGCAGGAGCGGCGGTGGGCGCATTCGGCCAGAGGCGCTATAGCGCCTCCGGCACGGGCCGCGGCGAAAGGTGGGCCCCTTGGAACGAACCGTGGGCCGGCGGTTCAGGGGCGCAAGGGCCGCGGCCGCAACGCTCGGCAGCGCCGCGTAAAAAGGCCAAGACCCTGTTCGATTTGCTGTTCAAATCGAATTAATGAGCGGGCGAGGCGCCAAGGCGCGGCAGCGCATGATCTGTCGGCATGGAAATCGCGTTGACGGATACGCGTGGTGCAGCCGAGTTCGCACCGCGCTTAAAGTCATTTACAGGACCCGCGATCCGGCACTATGGCTGCACAACCGATCATCGTCTGGCTGCGGCAGGATTTGCGCCTCACCGATCAGCGCGCGCTCGCCGCCGCTGCCGATAGCGGCAATCCGGTGCTGCCGGTCTACGTTCTCGACGACGCGGCAGCCAGCGAGTGGCACATGGGGGCGGCCTCGCGCTGGTGGCTGCATCACAGTCTTGCATCGCTAGAAAAAGACCTTTCGGCCCTTGGCGCGCCGCTCGTTTTGCGCACGGGCGACACATGCAGCGAGCTCGGACAGTTGGCGGCCAAAACCGGCGCGAGCGCGATTTACTGTTCGCGCGGCTACGAACCCTGGGCTGCCCGGCTGGAGGCGTCGCTTCACGACCAACTCGGGTCATCGGGCATTGCGTTTAAACGATTTTCGGGAACACTCCTGAAGGAACCCGAATCCGTCCGCACTCAGGCTGGCGAGCCGTTCAAGGTCTACACGCCCTTCTGGCGCGCACTCAACGCGTCAGGACCCCCTGCCGATCCCCTCAAGGCACCTCGAGCGCTGAAAAACGTGAAGACCAAACTCGCGAGCGATACGCTCGCAAGCTTCGGCCTTTTGCCAGAGAAGCCCGATTGGGCGGGTGGCTTGGGCGACGCGTGGCAACCGGGCGAAGCGGGCGCACAAGCCAATCTCGACCGTTTCATTAGCGAGGCACTCGACGGTTATAGCGACATGCGCAACCGGCCTGACACGGCTGGCACGTCGCGGCTGTCGCCGCATCTGCATTTTGGCGAGATCAGCCCGCACCAGTGCTGGCACGCTGCCAGTCGGGACGCTGACAAGACGGGTGCCAAGGGCCTCGAGACGTTCAAAAAAGAATTGGTTTGGCGCGACTTTTCTTACAACCTGCTCGTGCACTGGCCCGATCTGCCATCAAAACCATTCCGCAAAGAGTTTGCGGCTTTTCCTTGGGTGGAAGATCCGCAAAGTCTTGGCGCTTGGCAGAAAGGCGCCACCGGCTTTCCGATCGTCGATGCCGGGATGCGTGAGCTCTGGCACACGGGTTGGATGCACAATCGTGTGCGCATGGTGGTCGCGTCGTTCCTGATCAAGCACCTACTCATATCTTGGCAGGCGGGCGAGACTTGGTTTTGGGATACGCTTGTCGACGCGGATCTGGCGAGCAATGCTGCCAGCTGGCAGTGGGTAGCGGGCTCGGGCGCCGATGCGGCACCCTATTTTCTCATTTTCAATCCCGTCAAGCAGGGCCAGACCTTCGACCCGGATGGCCACTACGTGCGCCAGTGGATTCCCGAAATTGCCAAACTTCCCAACAGTTGCCTGCACGCACCATGGGCCGCTGACCCCGCAATTCTGGCGGCGGCCGGGATCAAACTCGGCGAGACCTATCCTCATCCCATCATCGATCATGCCTTCGCCCGCCAGCGCGCCCTGGCGGGTTACGAAACGGTCAAGGCCACTAGCGGGTGAACACCCATGGCGCGAGCCCATCGTTACGTTTTCATAAATAATTGTTATCCGGCTCAATCGTCCTACACAGGTGGCTTTGGCAACGATATCCTAACCCTAATGCTGTTTTCTATCTCTCGACCAGCCAGTTGAGAGACACTGGCTCACACCAAGTTTGAGTCATAAGTTTGAGTAAGGAGTTCGTTTCCATGCGCCACAGTTTGAAGGTCCTCGCCCTCAGCGGTTTTGCCATTTTTGCGGCAACCCGGTCGGATGCCCAAGTCCAGGCGCGCATCGACCGCTCATCGCAAACCATGAAGGTGTGGGTCGACGGACAACTGCGCCATGAATGGCCAGTTTCGACCGGACGCGCTGGTTATGGAACGCCCGGCGGTTCGTTCCGGCCGCAACGCTTGGCCAAGCGCTGGTTCTCGACCAAGTATCAGAACGCACCGATGCACAACGCCGTTTTCTTTCACGGCGGCTACGCCATTCACGGCACGTCGTACGTCAATCAGTTAGGACGCCCAGCCTCGCATGGTTGCGTACGCCTTGATCCATACAATGCGGCCGAGTTTTATGAACTCGTTCGCTCTCGGGGCGCGGGCCGCACGCGCATTTCCATTACGCGCTGAGAAAAGCCGCACCGGTCCATGGCCGGCTAGGCGTTCGTTCGTCATTTTATCATTGAAAAAGAAGAGCCCAGCGCCGGCCGGGAACGCCACGCGCATTGCGAAAGACACCATAACATGACGTCCATGCCCAAAAATTTGCTGGCTGTCGCCGCGGCGGTACTGCTCTCCAACTCATTTCCGCCGTTTGCTGAAGCTCGCAAGGCCGATAAAATTGCTATCGCGGCAGCGCCGGTATCAGCATCTGTGACGGCGCCAGCTATCGTGTGGCCCGTCGTCCATGCGGCCGACATGACAGCCGTACACATGACGCCGGGCGAACTTCCGCATGCGGGCGAGGCTGTCGCGCAAGCAACGCCGCCGCCCGCACCGACGCTCACCGTCGACATCGACCTCAGCTCGCAGCGCATGACGGTGTCGGAAAACGGCAGCCAAAAATACACCTGGGCCATCTCATCGGCACGCGCCGGCTATCGCACGCCGACGGGCACCTTCAAGCCGACGTGGATGTCGAAGATGTGGTACTCGCGCCAATACGATATGGCACCGATGCCGCACTCCGTGTTCTTCTCGGGCGGCGTTGCTATTCACGCCACACAACAGGTTGGCATGCTGGGCAACCCCGCTTCGCACGGCTGCGTGCGCCTGGCGCCGCGCAATGCCGCGACGTTCTATGCTCTCGTCAACAAACACGGCAAGGAGCTGACACGCATTGCCGTCCGGGGCACACCTCGTGCGAACGGACCGGCGATGGCTGGCAACCGCCGCAATGGACAACCGCGCTACGCGGCGATGCCGGGCGGTTATTACGTTCAAGTTGGGGGCCAAGGCTCTTACGCCTACGCCTCACCCTATGGCCAACAGCGCGGCGGCTACTATCCCGTACAGCCGGGCTCGGGATACGGTGCCAAAAAGCAGAAGTTCGCGCAACGCGGCCCCGTTGTGCGCACCAGCAGCAGCGGCTTTGGCTACGGCTTTGGCGGCTACTGAGCGCCCCATTAAGACCACAGATTATCTCTGAGCGAACCGCATGGCTGCCATCCCAGTGGGACGGGCGGCCGTGCCCTATAGGGGCTCGACGATTGACAGGCGGCACGCCTCGCCTAGAGTGCGCTGCAACACCCCCACACCTAGAGGTTTTATAGACGCCATGAGCGCCATCCGCACGCCTGCCAAGCACTTCCAGCCGCTCGCCATCGGCGCTCCCGAACCCTATCGTATGCTGCCCGTCAAACTTGAGCGCATGATCCATTTCATTCCCCCCCACAACGAAAAGATCCGCGCCAAACTCAAGGACACGATCAAGACCGTCGATGTGGTGCTGGGTAACCTCGAAGATGCCATCGCGGTTGGCGAGAAGGAAGCGGCCCGGCAGGGGTTCATCTCGATGGCGCGCGAGTTCGACTTTGGCACGACGGGCCTGTGGACGCGCATCAACTGCCTCAACAGCCCATGGATGCTCGACGACGTGACCGAACTTGTCCGCGAGGCTGGCAACAAGCTCGACGTCATCATGCTGCCCAAGGTCGAAGGCCCCTGGGATATTTATTATCTCGATCAGCTTCTGGCTCAACTCGAAGCCAAATACCGCGTTGAAAAGCCCATTCTCATTCACGCCATTCTCGAGACCGCTGAAGGCGTCAAGAACGTCGACGCCATCGCGGCTGCCTCGCCACGCATGCACGGCATGAGCCTCGGGCCGGCCGACCTTGCGGCCTCGCGCGGCATGAAGACCACGCGCGTCGGCGGCGGGCATCCCGATTACGGCGTTCTTGGCGATCCCGGCGCAGATGCGGCAGCCGCCCGATCGTTCCACCAGCAAGACCTGTGGCACTACACGGTCGCCAAGATGGTCGACGCCTGTCTCGCGTACGGTTTGAAGCCGTTCTACGGGCCGTTTGGCGATTTTGCCGACAGCGCCGCGTGCGAAGCGCAATTCCGCAATGCTTACCTGCAGGGCTGTCTTGGCGCGTGGTCGCTGCACCCCTTGCAGATCGAAATTGCCAAACGTGTGTTTTCGCCCGATCCCAAGGAAGCCGCGTTCGCTAAGCGCATCATCGACGCCATGCCCGACGGCACCGGCGCGGTCATGATCGACGGCAAAATGCAGGATGACGCGACCTGGAAACAGGCCAAGGTGATCGTTGACCTGGCGAGACTGGTGGCCTCGAAAGATCCCCAACTCGCGACCGCATACGGATTTTAAGTCACACACCCCACGCATTTTAACGGCGTCGGGCCCACGTTCGTGAGGCATTGCCACGCATTGCCCATGAGCGCTGTTGACAGCGGCACCGCCAAGCAGAACAAGTGAACTTATGCGTCAGAAAAAAACAGTTACGATGAAATCGAGAGCCAAATCCCAGCCCTCCGTGCCCGCCAAGTTAGCGGCACGGCACGCCGCGTCCGTTACGGCGGCCGTCAAACCGGCAGCTGCCAAGTTGCCAACGAAGAACGTGGCCGGCAAGGTCACGGCGAAAGCGGTGCCAGTTCGCGTTAAAGCGCCAACCGGGGCTACGAAGAAGCTGAACACGTCTTCTCCGAAGCGTGCGGCGGCGCGCAATTTCGAAGCGCCTCCGGCTGCTGTGAAAAAGAAAACGGCTACCAAAGCAAAAACCCGGCTAATCCGCTCGGCCAAATTCTCCGTGGGACAGGTCGTACGCCATCGTGTCTACCCGTTCCGCGGTATCGTGTTCGATATCGATCCGGTGTTCGCCAACACCGACGAATGGTTGAATGCCATTCCCGCCGACGTGCGCCCGCGGCGCAACCAGCCCTTTTATCATCTGTTAGCCGAGAGCGCTGAGACCGAGTATATCGCCTATGTGTCGGAGCAGAATCTTCTCGCCGACGATAGCGGCCTGCCCATGCGCCATCCGCAGATCAACGACTATTTCGTCGAGAACGACGACGGCACCCTGCGCGCGCTGTTGTTCCAGGCGCACTAGAGCGCTTTGCGATCTGACGGAATCAGATTGGCGCTCTAGCTCTTTATTTTGTCGCATTTTCTAACGACGAACCAGGATCCACTTCGTCGGAAAATGCTATAGTGAATCCTCGTTGGCGAGCCCGGATTTCAGTTCCTCGCTTTGAAACTAAAAAACCGCCGGAGATTGCTCTCTGGCGGCTTTTTTTTACGTGTTGCGTCCAAAGCTTAGGGCTTGGCGGCTGGCGCGGCTGCAGCGGCTGGCTTCTTGTCAGCCGTCACGGGCGTACCTTCCTTGAAGCCTGGCGGGGGGGGAAGATTCTTGCCCTGGTCGGCTTTGAATTTTTCGACGAGCTCAGCGCGGCGAGCACCGATCGCCTTCATCATTTCAACGCGGGCTTTTTTGTAGGTTTCATTGTCAACAGCTTTGCCGGCCATTGCCGTATCAAAGCCGGCGAGGGGCACGGGCACGGAGAAAGGTTGGCCGCTGACATAGACCGAGCGAACCAGAAGTGCGCCACCGAGCTTCATTTGAGCGAGAACATCATCAGGCGCTTCAAGCTCAGCCGTGCAGCCGTTGGGCAAGCATGCCGTATACTTGAGATCCATTTGCTTGACGGCCTTGGGGTCGATTTCTTCGCCCTTCTTCAGCTTTTCAGCCTGCTCGTTGGACAGAACCGACACCCGCGCGCCCGCGGCAATGATCATGCCGAGCGGAACAGTGACTTGAATATCGGGCTTGGCATCGCCTTCGACTTCGCGAACGGCGGCCGAAACGACGGTCATGCCGCTGTTGGCATCAATGGTGTCATGGAACGTCGCGCAGACGTTCTTTTCGGTTTTGACGTCCTTGCCATCTTTATCTTTGGTGTTATTCGCGACCTTGTCGCAAAGCTTGACCCATGAACTTTGATTGCCCGGTGTCTTTGCGTCGGCCGCTCCACCAGCAGCGGCGGCAGCCGGTGCGGCGCCCGCGGCGGGCTTGGCAGAAGCCGGAGCAGCCGCGGCAGGAGCGGCAGCCTTGGGAGCTTCTTTAGCAGCAGCGGGAGCCGCGGGAGCGGGAGCCGCGGGCGGGGGCGTCTGTGCGAACGCCGTCGCGCCCATCGCCAAACCGCAAACAACGACCGCCGCAACAGTGCTCACCGCAACTTTTGCGCGTGACGTCCCGTTCTTGGCAGAAACCTGATTTGACATGTGACCTTCGACCTTTCGTTATGAACCGGTCCCCCCGGCTCAGCCCCTCGCCGCACGCGCAGCAACTCAATCTAATTACAGGACGGACATCGTATGGGTGCCTTCTGTCCAGCCTCAAGCGTGCGGGTGCTGATGCGCTGTTGCATCGCTGCGGGCAGTAAGGCTCGGATTGCGGCAATCCCGTGGCCACAATTGAAAGCTCCGAATGATCCACAGTGTGGACAGCGGCGCGTTGCATTCGAGCCACGACTGGTTCAATTCTCGTTCGGGAAAAGCCCGGCCGGGCCCAGGCGTGAAATTGCCACCGCGCCATGTCACCACGTCGACGACATGGAGGCGGGCTGGTGCTTCTTTCCGCCGCAATGCCTTTCGTCTATTAGGCACGGCGAAAAACTTTAATTCGCTCGCCTAAACATCTTCGCTAGGGAACTATTGTGCCCATAATCCGTGCCGTGTCCATGACCGCCGTGTTTGCCTTGAGCACGTTTCTCGCTTTGCTGTCAGCAACCGCGGCCGCGCCGACGCACGGTATCGCCATGCATGGCGACCCTGCCCTCCCGGCTGACTTTACGCACTATCCCTACGTGAACCCGGACGCGCCCAAAGGTGGCCGCGTGGTGCTCGGACAATCGGGCTCTTTCGACAATCTCAATCCGCTGATCGTCAAGGGCGATCCGGCGGCGGGCGTGCGCGATTTCGCCATTGAAAGCCTGATGGCGCGCAGCCTCGATGAACCGTTCGCCCTCTACCCGCTGCTGGCCCTGTCGATCGACACGCCGCCCGATCGCAGCGAAGTCACTTTTCACTTGAACCCGAAGGCCAGGTTTTCCGACGGCAAACCCGTCACAGCCGACGACGTCCTGTTCTCGTTCAACACCCTTCGAGAGAAGGGGCGCCCCAATCACCGCACCTACTTCAAGAAAGTAAAAACCGCCGAACGGATTTCCGATCTTGCCGTGCGCTTTGTTTTCGAAGGCGGCGCAGACCGAGAGCTGCCGCTGATTTTGGGGGTGATGCCCGTCATCGCACGGCACGCTTTCGGCGCCGAGACATTCGAGAACACGACGCTGAAGCCGTTCGTGTCTTCAGGTCCCTACATTATTTCGCATGTCGAACCCGGCGCATCGCTGACCTACACGCGCAATCCCAACTATTGGGGGCGCGATCTGCCCGTCAATAAGGGCCGCTTCAACTTTGATGAAATTCGCTTCGATTATTACCGCGATCCCTCGACGCTGCTCGAGGCTTTCAAAACCGGATCGATCGACGTGCGCAACGAAGACGATCCAGCGCGATGGGCCGAAGGCTACGCTGTACCCGCACTTGCGGACGGTCGCATGATCAAGGCAGAATTCAACACGGGCCTGCCGGCCGGCATGCTGGGGCTCGTCTTCAACACCCGCCGTCCGGTATTTGCAAAGTCAGCGGTGCGCGAAGCGCTGATCCACCTGTTCGACTTCGAGTGGGTCAACCGCAATCTCTTCCACGGATTGTACAAGCGCACCGAAAGTTATTTCGAGCGCTCGTTTCTGTCGTCGCATGGCCGTCCTGCGGATGCGCGCGAGCGCGCGCTGCTGACGCCATTTCCAGACGCCGTGTTACCCGCCATCATGGAGGGCACCTATCAACAGCCCGCCGGCGACGGCACTCCCCAGGACCGTGTCAATGCAAAGGCCGCCTTTGATCTCCTGGCGGCGGCCGGCTATAAACTCGACGGCGGCGTCATGCGTGACGCGGCAGGCCAGCCGCTCGCGTTCGAAATTCTCGCCGGCTCGAGCGGCCAGGAACGCTTATTCCTCAGCTACAAAAACAATCTGGCACGCCTTGGCATCAACGTCGCTATTCGCGTCGTCGACAGCGCGCAATATCAATCCCGTCTCAAAAACTACGACTACGACATGATTCAATTTCCCTGGCCGTCGTCGCTGTCGCCGGGCAACGAGCAACTGTTCCGCTGGTCTTCGGCTGTCGTTGGGCAGCCGGGGTCCTTCAATTATCCAGGCGTCGCCAATCCGGCCGCCGATGCCATGATCAACGCGATGCTGAATGCCTCGACGGCGGAAGATTTCGCCTCGGCAGTACGCGCGCTCGATCGCGTTTTACTGTCAGGTCATTATGTGGTCCCGCTCTACCATATCCCTAAGCAGTGGGTCGCCCACTGGGCTCACATGAAATATCTGTCCAATATGCCCGTCGGCGGCTACAATTTCGATAGCTGGTGGCTAAATGACGCGCAGGCCGTCAAGCCCTCGAACGGCGAGCGCGTGCCATGATGGAATTTCCAACTTTCAACGCCTTGCATTGGCCGCCGGCCATGCCGCAGCAGTTCAACATGGCGGCCTATTGTTTAGCGCGGGCGAGTCGCGACCGGCCCGCGCATCCGGCATTGATTATTCACGCCAATTTGACCGACGAGCCCCCCGCGGAAATCTGGACCTTTGCGCAACTCGAAGACGCCGTTCTGCGCGCCGCCGCGAGCCTCAAAGACATGGCCGCAGCACACGGTATTGAGCCTGGCGCGCGCGTCCTGATCCGGCTCGAGAACACCAGCGCCTACGCGATTTTATACTTCGCTGTGGTGGCCGCTGGCTTCGTGGCTGTCGCCGCGTCAAGCCAACTGACCGCAACCGAAGCCGGGTTTCTTTTGCACGACAGCGGCGCGGAAATTGTCGCGCTCGCCGAGCATTTACCCCGAGGCGATATTCCGGCAGGCAAGCTCATCCTCAACGAGCTTGACATCAGGGCGATGATGAAACATACGCGCCGCGCCAGCTACGCGCCGACGCGTCCCGACGATCCGGCCTATCTCATTTATACATCCGGCACGACCGCGAGCCCCAAGGGCGTCGTTCATGCGCACCGGGTCGCGCTTGGCCGCAGCCCGACATATCAGGGCTGGTATGGTATCAGGCCCGATGACCGCATGCTGCACGCGGGCGCCTTCAACTGGACCTACACGCTCGGCACCGGCCTCATCGACCCCTGGGCGAATGGCGTAACGAGCATCGTCTACACGGGCGAGAAATTGCCGGGCATCTGGGCTCCGCTGATCGTCAAGACCGGGGCCACACTTTTTGCGGCCGTGCCGAGCCTGTTCCGCCAAATCCTCAAATATGCCGGCGAAGGGCGCGTCGATACCGGGCGTTTGCGTCATGGTCTCATTGCTGGTGAAGGTCCCCCGCCCAGACTGTTTGAAGACTGGAAAGAGCGCACCGGCACAGAACTCTACGAAGCGCTCGGCATGAGCGAAATTTCGACGTACCTATCGACCGGGCCGAACACGCCGCGCAAGCCTGGCACGACCGGCAAACCGCAACCTGGCCGTCGCGTCGCGATCCTGCCTCTTGAAGAAGGCGAAATGCCGTTGCCTGCCAACGAGCCCGGATTGCTGGCGGTCCACCGCTCCGACCCTGGACTGATGCTCGGCTATTGGAACCGGCCAGACGAGGAAGCACAGGTTTATCGCGGCGAGTGGTTTCTCGGTGGCGATCTCGGCAGCATCGACGAGGACGGCTATGTCACCCATCGGGGGCGTGCCAACGACATCATGAAAGCGCTCGGCTACCGGGTCGCGCCGCTCGAAGTTGAAACCGTGCTGGCTCAACACCCGAGCATCGCCGATGTCGCGTGCGCCGAAGTAAAGGTACGCGCCGACGTCAGCGTGATCGGCGCATTTATCGTTTTGAAGGCCGGACTCGACCCCGATCGCGACGCAATAATGACGTTTGCGGCCGAACGGCTGGCCCGCTACAAGTGCCCGCGCGAGATCGCCTTTGTCCGAGCATTGCCGCGAACCGCCAACGGCAAGGTGCGCCGGTCTGAGCTGCAGGGTCTGCTGGGGCAAACCGAAACTTGAGAGCCTGCAAAATTGAGATGTTGATGCCGGCCGCCGGCGCGCGCCGGGCAAGTTACACAACGGAGACTTTACATGTCGTTGCTGCAAGAGATCGCCCGATATCTGATGGCGCACCCGGTCGTGCTCGGCTCTATTGGCGTCTTCATGCTGCTGGCCGTCGTCGGCGCGTGGTATGTGATTTCGCATCACCTCGGCAACCTGCTGACGACACTGCTGTGCGCCGCCGGCTTTGCCTCGGGCGTGCTGGTGCTCTATCGCGGCTACACGGCCAGCATGCGCGACCTGATGGCGGTCGGCGCTTTCTTGATGCTGATTTTTCCGATCATCTATCAGCAGGGCCTAAAGATCGCGCAGATCGCCTTCGGCGATGCGACCTCCAAGGGTCACGCCAAGCGCGCGGGCATCTGAGGACTGTCAATCGGCGTTGAACATTGACCCCCGACCGGCGTGCAATATTGACCCCTATTGTGCGTACACGTTCCGGCTCTGAGAACGGAGCTGTGGAGCGTAGCGCAACAGCGCAGAGATCAGAGCCGG
>JANNUW010000508.1:0-1775 GCA_031414095.1 Hyphomicrobium sp.
CCACGCGGCGACCTTTTGCAAAAGCATGCCAAGGAATTCACTGAACTTACCGGCATTATCATTGAATCGGAAACGATTCCGGAGCAACAGCAGCGCCAGAAAGCCGTGATCGAGTTGGCGTCGGGCAAGCCGAGCTTCGACGTCATGCATCTGAGCTTCCACGTGCAGAAGCGGCAGTTCGAAAAGGCCGGCTGGCTCCACGACCTCACGCCCTTCATGAAGGACGCGAACCTCACTGCGGCGGACCTCGCCGAGAGCGATTTTTCCGCCGCTGGCCTTTCCTACGCGAAAAACGACAAAGGTCAGATGCTGGCGCTGCCGTGGTCGGTTGACTACTTCATCCTCTATTACAACAAGGAAATCTTCGAGAAGAACAAGGTCTCGGTGCCGAAGACGCTCGACGAAATGAACGAGCTCGCGGTCAAGCTCACCGACGAAAAGGCCGGCATCCACGGCTATGTCGGACGCGGCCTGAAGAACGCCAACATGACGCTATGGACCAACTACTTCCTCAACTACGGCGGCGAGTTCCTCGACGCCAAGGGCAACATCCTGACCGACGGCCCCGAGGCGATCGAGGCCACCAAGTGTTACGTGCGCTCGAATAAATCCTCACCACCGGGCGTCGCCGGCTTCAACTGGATGGAGGCGCTCGCGAGCTTCGCGCAGGGCCGCGCGGCCATGTGGGTCGACGGCGTGGGCTGGGCGCCGGGCGTCGAGAACCCGAACTCGTCGCGCATTGTCGGCAAGGTCGGCTACGCCATGGTTCCGGCCGGCCCCAAGGGCCAGTACTCGGCGACCTATGGCGACGGCATCGGCATTGCGGCGGCCAGCACCAAGAAGGAAGCGGCCTATCTCTATTGCCAATGGGCGGTCTCCAAGCAGATGGGCTCGCGCCTGCTGCAGGCGGGTGGTGGCGTGCCGTTCCGCAACTCGGTGCTCAACGACGCGGAAACGCGCGCCGGCGTAAAACTGCCGAAGGAGTGGCTGCAGTCGGTCATCGACGCAGGCAAGATCAGCAAGCTCGGCCTGCCGACCGTCATTCCCGTTGCCGAATTCCGCGACCTCGTCGGCGCCGCCGTCACCGCGACACTTTCGGGCGCCGATCCGGCAACCGAGCTGAAAAAGGCGCACGAGCAGTTCCGGCCGATCCTGGAGCGCAGCGAGAAAGCTTGATTTCCGCACGAACGGTCTTGCCGGGCCGCCCAGTAGGGGGGTGCCCGGCAATTTTTCAATCGCGAGGCGCTCTCAAATATGGATGCCGACGTAAAGCCCGTGGCTGCCGCACAAGCTCCTGCGGCCGTCATGCAGGATCAGCCTGGCGGATGGCGGCCGCCGTCGTATTGGCCGTTCGTGCTGCCTGCGATGATCGTCGTGCTCGCGGTCATCGTATTCCCGTGGGTGTTCACGATCTGGATGAGCATGCACGAATGGAAGGTCGGCCAGGCGACCAAATTCGTCGGCCTCGCCAACTTTCTGCGACTGCCAAACGACCCGCGCTTTGTCGAGTCAATCTGGCACACGCTCGTCTACACGACGCTGTCGGTGGTGCTGCCGATGATCCTCGGCACGTTCGCGGCCGTGGTGTTCCATCAGAAATTTCCGTTGCGCGGCTTGCTGCGCGGCCTCGTCATCATGCCGATGATGGCAACCCCGGTCGCGATCGCGCTGATCTGGACTATGATGTTCCATCCGCAGCTGGGCGTTCTCAACTATCTGCTGTCGCTCGTCGGCATCGGTCCGCAACTGTGGGCGTTCCATCCCGCGACCGTGAT
>JANNUW010000509.1:0-9434 GCA_031414095.1 Hyphomicrobium sp.
CGAGAACCAGGAAGTAGTCTTTCATGATGCGCCGGAACGGCGTGAGCGACAGCAGGTGCGTGACGATCGGCGCGTTAGCTTCGTCGGAGACCGCAAAGCTGAGTTTGTCTTCGACGAGACCGAGCTGCAGGCGGTAAGGGCCCAGACTGCTTTCGCCCGGACCGTTGACGAGTGCAAACGAGTTGCCGTCCATGAGGTCGTAGATGGCGACTTCGCGTTCATGCTCGATCTGCTGGGGGGCGCGCGCGATGGTGGCGCTGTCGAGCGCGATCGCGATCAGCCGGTTGGGGTTTTGCGGGGCCAGAGTTGCGTCGTCGCTCATGCGGTCGCGTCACTTTCATCGCCGAGCCGCACGGCAAGCGAGCGCCGGTGGCCTTCGAGCCCTTCGGCGCGCGCGAGTGTCATGGCGGCGGGCGCAAGCCGCGCCAAAGCTGCCGCATCGAGTTTCAGGATCGACGTGCGCTTCATGAAATCGAGCACGCCCAGGCCCGATGAAAAGCGCGCGCTGCGGGCGGTCGGCAGCACATGGTTGGAACCGGCCACATAGTCGCCGATGACTTCGGGCGTGTGGGCGCCGAGGAAGATGGCGCCAGCATTGCGGATTTTTCCAGCCATCGCCTCGGCATCGGGCGTGGCGATTTCGAGATGCTCGGCCGCGATGCGGTCGGCCAAGGCTGGTGCTTCATCGAACGAGCGCACGATGATCGTGGTGCCGAACTCGTTCCAGCTGGCACCCGCGATGTTGGCACGCGGAAGCGTTTGCAGCTGCCTTTGCACGGCCTTTTCGACCGCGCGCGCGAAGTCCGCGTCGTCCGTCATCAAGATCGACTGAGCGGCGGTGTCGTGCTCGGCCTGTGCCAGCAGATCGGACGCGATCCACTCGGGGTTGTTGCTGGCGTCGGCGATCACCAGAACTTCCGACGGGCCCGCGATCGAGTCGATGCCGACGGTGCCGAAAACCTGACGTTTGGCGGCCGCCACGTAAGCATTGCCGGGGCCGACGATCTTGACGACTGGTGCAACCGTTTGCGTACCGTACGCCAAAGCGGCGATGGCCTGCGCGCCGCCGAGCCGGTAAATTTCTTCGACGCCCGCAAGATGAGCCGCTGCCAGCACCAGCGGGTTCAAATCGCCGCGCGGGCACGGCACCACCATGACGAGGCGCGGCACGCCGGCGACCTTGGCCGGCACTGCGTTCATGAGCACCGAACTGGGATACGACGCGAGCCCGCCGGGAACATACAGCCCGGCCGATTCAACCGCCGTCCAGCGGTCGCCAAGTTCGACGCCCGACGCGTCCGTGTAGCGATCGTCCTTTGGCAATTGGCGCTGATGATGCGAGGCGATGCGGTCGCGCGCAAACGACAGTGCGTCGAGCGTCTCGCGCGAGCACGCCGCGACAGCAGTTTTGATCTCATCGGCCGTGACGCGCAGGCCGATTTTTCCAAGATCGACATAATCGAATTTCTGGGTGATGGCGATCAGCGCCTTGTCGCCGCCGGCCCGCACCTCGGCGATGATCCCGCGCACGGCGTCGTCGACGGCGGATGACACTTCACGCTTTTCGCTCAACAGCGACGTGAAAGCAGTTTCAAATCCGGCATCGGTCGTGGACAGCGTTTTGGGCATCGTATCTTTCTAAGGCGCTCGGCTGGAAAAGACGCGCGCGCTCCCCGTTGACATCTTACTCAAGCCGCGGTTCGGACAGGATCAAACGGCTGGATCGTCGTCGCCGTGCGCGGGCACCTTGCCCACCGCCCATGCGGCTCCGAGGTCCTTCAATTCTCCCTCGATGCATTCGACGTGCAGGCGAATAGCGCCACCGCCGGAAAAGTGCAACGTGATGGTGCCTTCGGGCTCGTCTTTGACGTCGAATTGCAGGGCGAGCAGCGACAACACCGTGTCCTTGGAGGCGAGGTCGATCTTAGAAATCTGAGCCGATAACACGCGCTCGAAGCGCAGGCCCGCGCGCCGGCGCGTACAATTGGCACCACGTCCCCCGCGGCTATCGAGTCCGGCCCAGTCGAAACGGTTGAACACCGCCGCGAAGCGATTTTCGCTTTTGATAAAGGCCATGTCAGCGACGCGCACGACGGCGTCTTGCAGATGAACCGACAGGACCGTGAGGTCTTCGGCATCGAGTGCGACGAGTTTTAAGTCGGGTCTTTGCTCTTGCATTGCATCCGGTTTCCAGAAAGTGACATACCCACATAACGACGAGGGGGACCGCTTGCAACGGCCCCCCTCGAATTGTCAGTGAACTTGACAGAACACGTTAACGGTTCTGGCGCTTTTCAACGCAAGCTACTCTGCGCGGTCGCGAGCGCGGCTATCGGGACGGCCCCGGCCGCCACCAAATCCGCTCTTGGCTCCAGCAGGACGGCTAGCGCCGTCGCGGCTCGGCGCAGCGCCGTCTCGCCTGACGGCCATGAAGCCGACCTTGCGCAACGATCCGTCGCCGGCGTTGGGTTTGCGATCACCGAACGAAGAACGCTCGCGTGGCTCGCGCGCTTCGTGCGTGCGTGCGGGATGCGGGCGGCGTCCTTCAGTTGAGCGGGGTGCTTCGGCAGATCGCGGCGCCGATGAACGATCTGCGTCGGGCCTTGAGTTGCCCGAGGGTCTGGCTTCAAAGCTGCGGCCTTCTGGGCGTGCCGCGCGCGGCGCATCTGAGCGTGGTGCGCGCGGCGCATCAGAACGTGGCCCGCGGAACGCATCTGAACGTGGTGCGCTGTCGGAACGTGGTGCGCGGGGTGTATCCGCACGGCCTTCGCTGCGTTGCGCACCGGCTGACTTCCAATCGCGGTTCGAGCGTTCGGGCCGGGCGGCTGATGCCTCCGAACGCGGAGCCCGGTCGCGGTCGGGGGCACGGTCGCCGCTCGGACGCTTGTCGCCAAAGCTCGGCTTGCGGTCGCCAAACGGACGGGAGCCTGCGCTCCTGAACGCCGGACGGCCGCCGCCGCTGCGATCATCGCGTCCCGACGAAGGACGCTTGTCGCGGTTGCCTTCGCGCGAAGCGTCTCTGCCTTCGCGCGGAGCGCCGTTTCTATCCTCGCGCGGAGCGCCGTTCGACGCGTCGCGATTATACTGCCGGTCGTGCGCCTCGGTGCCGGGACGGCGCGGAGCTGCACCGAAGTCGTCGAACTTCTGGGCGGCGTTGCGTGCCATCGGATCGAACGCGTTGGGGGCGGGAGCTGCCGGCGACTGACGGCCCGCGAACGGCGTGCTCTCAGACTTGGCTGCACGGTCGCCACCGCGGTCGCGATCACGGCCACCGCGATGCGCGCTGCGTTCAAAGCCCTTGGCACCGCCGGGCTTATGCGGACGGCCGTTACGGCGATCACCACCGCGCTCGCGGCGGTCATCGCTTTCCGACGAAATCGCGTTGCGATCGTCGGCGGGCACAACGAGCGAAGCATCGCCGCGGCGATCCATGGTCGGGATCGTCTGGCGTGTCAGCTTCTCGATGTCGCGCAGATATTCGCGCTCTTCGCCGTCGACCAGCGAAATAGCGATGCCTTCAGCGCCGGCGCGCGCGGTGCGGCCGATGCGGTGGACATAGCTTTCGGGAATGTTGGGAAGTTCGAAGTTGACGACGTGCGAAACGCTGTCGATGTCGATGCCGCGCGCAGCAATATCGGTCGCGATCAAAGCGCGGATTTTCGACGCCTTGAATGCTGCGAGCGCCTGTTCGCGCTGGCCCTGGCTCTTGTTGCCATGAATGGCGGCGACCTTGATGCCGACCGAGTCCAGATGACGTGCAACCCGGTCAGCGCCGCGCTTGGTGCGTGTGAATACGAGCGTACGGGTCATGGCTTCGTCGGCAAAGAGTTCGGCCAGAAGCGCCCGCTTCTTGGGCTGTTCGATATAGATGATCTTCTGATCGACGCGGTCGGCAGTCTTGGCGACGGGTGTCACCGAAACCTTGACGGGATCGCGCAGCAATTCGGCCGCAAGTGCACCGATTTCGTGCGGCATGGTTGCCGAGAAAAACAGCGTCTGGCGGCGCGAGGGAATCTTCGCGATGATCTGGCGCAGCGGGCGGATGAAGCCCAAATCCATCATCTGGTCGGCTTCGTCGACGACGAGCACTTCCGTGCCGTCGAGCGTGAGGGCGCGCGTCGACATATGGTCGAGCAAGCGGCCGGGTGTCGCGACGATGACGTCGACGCCGCCGGCGAGTGCGTTGATCTGCGGCTTCATGCCGACGCCGCCGAAGATCGTCACGATCTTCAAGTTGAGGTGGCGACCGTAGGTCTTGAAGCTTTCAGCGATCTGGGTCGCGAGTTCTCGCGTCGGCGACAGCACGAGCACGCGCGTGCCTTTGCGCATCGGCGGCTGCGGGTTAGCGGCCAAGCGGTTGAGGATCGGCAGCGCGAACGCCGCGGTCTTGCCGGTGCCGGTCTGGGCGATGCCGAGCAGATCCTTGCCCGACATGACGACGGGGATGCCCTGCGCCTGAATGGGAGTTGGGTGGGTGTAGCCTTCGGTTTCGAGAGCCTTGATAAGGTTCGGGTTGAGGCCAAAGTCGTTAAACGTCGTCAATTGAGTATCTTTCTCATTTTCGATGCCGGACACGGGCGCACGACGCTTGCCTCTCACGAACGAGAGTGGTCGCGCGCTTTCGCGCGGGCGGGGGATGGCGCGCATGAATAAGGTGGAGCTTGGCCGTTGACCGGACACAAGCGCGCTCACAAGCGTGCCGTGAAGACGGACCCCGCGTGCCTGGGCTGTCGATGTTTTGGAAGTGTCAGAGGCGTTTCGCAGGAGGATGCTGAGGAGCCACAATGGCTAAAACTCAAATCCCTTCACGCGATGCGAATCGCCGATGGACCGCTTCAGGTCGAAGTGGTTGCGCGGTGTATGGCATGCTGCAGTGCGGAAGTAAAGGGGGTGGGGTCGTTGTTGGTTAAGGTAAATTTGATTGTCGCGCAACCTTTCAGCGGCGATCACTTTATTGCCGCAACCCCGCTCTCGCCACCCCACAGGTGTCATCCTCGCGCTTGTCGCGAGGACCCATTTTTCCGCGAGTAACATTGCAAAAAGTTGTGCTGGCGGTGCATGCCGCGCGATAAAACATTCACCCGATTTTGTTGATTGTTGGGTCCTCGGGCCAAGCCCGAGGACCGCACTGGATTCTGCAGTAATGCAGACCTTGGGGTTGTTCCCGACTTGTGACGGCGCGTTGAGACAGGGGTAAAAGCTCAGACCCCCTGTTAAAAACCTGATATGCGGGGCGCCGTGGCGCCACTTAAACTACTCTCGGTCTACCGAGGTGCTTCCGCGCCCCGCTCCTTATTGCTTGTGCAAACAAAAACTCTACCCTAATTCGCGGTCACGTTGTCGTCTTCGACGCGGATGTTGCTGATCTCGCACCAGTCGACCGTGTATTGCTCGGTCTCGACATCTTTGTAGATGATGCGGAAGGGCACTTCGCAGTCGCCTTCACTCGATTTCCAGTCCATTTCAGCCGTCTCACCGGGTTCGACGTTCGGTACTTTCCAGGTGCTCCATTTGCTGTTCTCGAAGGTCTCAAAGCCGGTGATGGTGTATTGCGAGTCGTTTTGCAGGTTGAACTTGTATGACTCGTCTTCGGCCAACGCAGGCGTCAGAAAAAGAACGCTCAACACGAGACTGGCAGTCAAGGTGCGGATGATCATTAAAGCTCCTTGCGAATCATACATCGCACAGGCGATGCGCGGGGACACTTAGCGGAACGGATTGCCGTCTGCTACAGGGGCCTTCCGATCTACTTGTGGGCGGGGTTTGATGTCGCCACAGCCACCGCTGTCATCCTCGGGCTTGTCCTGGACAAGCCCGAGGATGAACCTTTTTCCCCTACCTGCAGCTCCACATGGGGCCGCGGTCGAAGTGGAAGTGGTTCTTATGAGCGGCGTTGGCTTCGGGGCCGAGCGAGACGCGGAAATACCCGCACGAGCGGCTCTTGATGGTGCGCAGGAATTTCGCTTCCGTCGTTTCGCTGCCTTTCACGGGCCAGTCCTTCAGCACGGAAATCTTGCGGCCGTCTTCCAGCGTGAAGCCCGCGATGTCGAGCGCGTTGGCGGTCGCGTGCTGGCTTTTGACGTCCTTCCACATGGCATTGCCGACGATATTGCGGCAGTCGTAGCTGCCCATGTCTTCCATCGCCGTGACGCGCTTGCCGAACGCGGCGACGGCCGCCGGCTGCACTTCGTGCTCGATCCATAACGTGACGGCGGCGGCGAGCTCGCAGGTGACCGGCTCGACGCCCAGCCGCGCGCCGCCAGACATTTGGAACTTGACGCCGTTGGCCCAGCCGCACCCGTCCTTCATCGGTTTATCGGCGACCGCGATGGCGTCGATGTGCGGGGCTTTCAAGATCGACTGGCACAGCGCGGGGTCGCGTTTCAGGGCTGCGAGTTTTGGATCGAGAAACCAGCCCGGCTGCTGCTCGAGCGACAGCGGCGCAAACGGACTGAAGCGCTGCGGCACGAGGCCAAACCAGAACGCGCCAAAGACGGCCGCTGACATCAGCGCTACCAGCACCAACTGAAAAATCGCCCGAATGAAATTGCGCATGCCCGGCCCCCCGTGTTGCGCTGCGAACCTACTCGACGACGGTCTCGTGACCAAGCTCAAAGACCGCAGAAAGATCCTCACCTGTCACGGCACGGGTGTAGAATTATGGCCGCGCGAACAGCCGGTCGATGCGTTCGCGCCACAGCGCTAGGGCTGGCGTGACAAGGAGTTCCATGGTGAGGCCACCCAGCATCGGCAGCGGCGGAGATCCCGATGCAAATAGTCCATAAAGCCGCGCCAGTCCGCCAACGAACACAATGGCCGTCAAAGTGCGGCACAGAACGCGCTTCGTTTCAATCGCCGGGATCGTACTCCAGAACGCCAGACCGATCGCGAGCAGCAGTCCCGACAGATATCGAAAATGGCTCTCCAAGTTGAGGTCGGCTGCATGAGACGCGTCGAAGGCCTGCGGTCCGGCGAGCACGCCTATGCCCCCCGCGGTGATCGGGATCAGCGCGAAAATCGCGATCGCAGTTTGCAGCAGCCGCCGTTCGAAATGTGCAGAAAAAGGCATCGAGGTCCGTGGATTGGGGAGCGACGAGAGAGTGGAAGTCTAGCGCCTTGCGGCACAGCTGCCTAGCGCAACCCCGAGAGCGGAGATGTGGGAACGCATGTTGACTGAAATTGCGAAACCGCCGGCGCGTGCGGGGGCACGGCCGGCGGCTTTCAAGGGCAAGAGCGAAACGCCGAGCCGGTGCAGCGGTTATTCAGCAGCGGCAGACGGCACGAACTTGCCCGGACCTAACGTGTCGAAGCCGAGCGATGCGGCGACTGACGAGTGCATGATCCGCCCATCGCGCACGTTGAGGCCGGCGGCCAGATGCGGGTCACGATCGAAGGCGGCGAGGCCGCGCTCGGCGAGTTTGATCACGAATGGAAGCGTCGCGTTATTGAGCGCCTGCGCCGAGGTGACAGGTACGGCGCCTGGCATGTTGGCGACGCAGTAATGGATGATGCCGTCGACATCAAACGTCGGATTGGCGTGGGTCGTTGCTTTCGAGGTCTCAAAACAGCCGCCCTGATCAATCGAAACGTCGACCAGCACGGCGCCTTTCTTCATGCGCCCGAGCATCTCTCGCGTGACGAGCTTGGGCGCGCTGGCGCCGGCCACCAAGACGGCGCCGACGACGACGTCGGCACCCAGCACTTCAGTCTCGACACTGTCCATGGTGGAGGCAAGCGTGCGGACCCGGCCTTCGAAAAGTTCATCGAGCTGGCGCAGACGCGGCAGCGAGCGATCGAGGATCGAGACGTCGGCACCAAGGCCCACGGCCATGCGGGCCGCATGCGTGCCGACGACGCCGCCACCGAGCACCACGACTTTGGCCGGCCGCACGCCCGGGACGCCGCCCATCAGCACGCCACGTCCGCCAGTCGGGCGGCGCAGCGCAATGGCTGCCGCTTCAATGGCGAGCCGGCCGGCCACTTCGCTCATGGGGGCGAGCAAGGGCAAGCCACCGGTCGCGTCGGTTACGGTTTCATAGGCGATGCAAGAAGCACCCGATGCCATCAAGCCGCGTGCCTGCTCTGGATCTGGCGCGAGGTGCAGGTAGGTAAACAGGATCTGGTTCGGTTTGAGGCGCTTGTATTCGACCGCCAGGGGTTCTTTGACTTTGACGATCATCTCGGACTGCGCAAAGACGGCCTCGGCATCGGGCAGAATTTTCGCGCCGGCTTTTTCGTACGTGGCGTCGTCGGCGAAAATGCCAGCACCGGCTCCAGACTGAACGAAAACCTGATGCCCACGCGCCGTCAGCTCGCGGACGGAACCAGGCACCAGGCCAACCCGGTATTCGTTCGTTTTAATCTCAGTTGGGACGCCGATGCGCATGGAAAACTCCTCTTGATGGCGGGTATTGCTCACTGGAACCAACCATGCTCCCGACTGCGTAGTGTTTCCCGGAAAATATCGTTGCAAAAATACACAGAAACGCAGATAATCTGCACATCAATTATGTTTTACGGTGGATCGCGGCTTAGATGAAGTTGGACGCGCTAGATAGGGCTATCTTGCGGTGCCTGTCGGACGACGGGCGGCTGAGCCAGGTGCAATTGGCCGAGCGCGTGCCTCTGTCGCCGACAGCCATCGCGCGGCGCATTAAGACGCTCGAAGCGGGCGGGGTGATCGAGGGCTATCAGGCGCGTCTTGATCGCAACGAGCTCGGACTGTCGATGACGGTCGTGCTCCACATCACGCTGAAGAGCCAAAACGAGGAGCTGCTGGCGGCGTTCGAGCAGGCCATTCTGGCGGCGCCGTCGGTCGCATCGTGTCATTTAATGTCGGGCGAAGATGATTATCTCGTCACGGTGCTGGCGCGCGACCTCAGCGATTTCGAGCACATTCATAAGACGCAACTGGCGCGCCTTCCTGGCGTGGCCAGACTGCGCTCGAGTTTCGCGCTGCGCGAGGTGACCAACCGCGTGCTGCCGCCCTCAACGTGGCTGCCTTAATACGAGGGGACATCCATTGGCGTAGGTAGGCGTCAAGGCCGGCCGGTGACGGTTGAAATTCTACTGCGGCGTTCGTTCCCGCCGCGACCCAACATTCCAAGTCGGAGCAAGAACCGTTGGGTCGCGCATCATGGTGGGTCGCTCGCGCTCCCCTTATGCTGCTTGACGCCAACCTACGCAGGCGGTCTGAAAATTGGCTTGGTCCAATCGACAAAAAAAACGGGGCCCGCGAAGGACCCCGTTCCGAACACGATGATTGCCTGACGCCTTACGGCAGCGTGAGGGCCACCGAGAAGAAGAACCGCTCGTCCGAATTCTTGTCTCCGAGCGACAAGTTAGCGACATCAGCAGCAATGTCTGTGTCCCAATAGCGGAGATCGAAGGTGAACTTCTCAACACCGAGTTTCACACCGGCGTTCCAGTAGGTG
>JANNUW010000510.1:0-2313 GCA_031414095.1 Hyphomicrobium sp.
CCCCCTTCGCCCTTGAGCTCCATCGGTTGTGCCGTCTGCATGGCGCCGTACCAATGGCCCTTCAACTCGGCGAAATCCAAACCGAGCACAATGGCGACGTCAAATAACGTTTGGTCGCGTACCGGCTTGCCGTGCAGCAAATTCTGTACGGTCTTCTCGTGACAGTCCGCCTGTTCGGACAGTTCAGCCTGGGTCATTTTCCTTTCCACCATCGCGCGGCGCATCATGGAAATCGCTTCCTCGCGTTCGTTGCGATGATGCGGCCGGGGCTTTGTTGGGTTCGGGGGCTTTTGAACCGAAATGTTCGCTGGCACGAACGGTTTTGGCGCCGATGGCTTCGTGGGCGGCATTTTGTACTCCCCGAAATGTCATAATTATCGGAACATACCGCTTTTTACCGCTTCTGTGAAATTGCCATTTATGTCGTCGTTAAATGCGGCCCCCGCAGCCCTCCACCGGCGGCTCATTTGACGTAGTGGAGCACGACGGCCTGCTATGCTAACCCGTGGCCCAACAACAGCCGTTTCCCCCAATAAAGAGAGCCAGCACGCACGATGACGCCGCCCAAACCGACCCGCTCCGAAACCGATACATTCGGCGCAATAGAAGTTGACGCCACCCGCTATTGGGGCGCGCAGGCCCAGCGCTCACTTGGCAACTTCAAAATTGGCTGGGAAAAGCAGCCAACTGCCATCGTGCGGGCCCTTGGCATCGTCAAGCGCGCAGCCGCTGAAACCAACATGGCGCTCGGCAAGCTCGACCAGAAAATCGGCGATACGATCGTCAACGCGGCACAAGAAGTCATAGATGGAAAACTCGACGCGCATTTTCCGCTCGTGGTTTGGCAGACGGGTTCGGGTACGCAGTCGAATATGAATGCCAATGAAGTGATTTCCAATCGCGCCATCGAGATGTTGGGCGGTGTAATGGGGTCTAAGACGCCCGTGCATCCCAACGACCATGTCAACATGGCGCAGTCCTCGAACGACACCTATCCGACCGCCATGCACATCGCTTGCGCCGAGGAGATCCATCACCGCCTCATGCCCGCGCTGCAGGCGCTGCGCAACGCGTTGAACGACAAGTCGCAGGCGTGGTCGCACATCATCAAGATCGGCCGTACTCATACTCAAGACGCAACGCCGCTTACGCTTGGCCAAGAATTTTCGGGCTACACCCAGCAGATCGAAAACGGCATCGCCCGCATCGAGATGACGCTGCCGGCTCTGATGCAGCTGGCTCAAGGCGGCACGGCTGTCGGCACAGGTTTGAACGCGCCCAAAGGGTTCGCGCACATGGTCGCCGAGCGCATTGCAGCGATCACGAAGCTGCCCTTCAAGACCGCACCCAACAAGTTCGAAGCGCTGGCCGCACACGACGCCATGGTGTTCACGCACGGCGCACTCAACACGGTCGCCGCATCGCTGTTCAAGATCGCCAATGACATTCGCTTCTTGGGCTCGGGCCCGCGCTCGGGTCTGGGTGAACTGGCGTTACCGGAAAATGAGCCCGGCTCCTCCATCATGCCGGGCAAGGTCAACCCGACCCAGTGCGAGGCGCTAACACAAGTCTGCGTTCAGATTTTCGGCAACAACGCGGCCCTGACGTTCGCCGGCTCGCAAGGTCATTTCGAGCTGAACGTCTACAATCCGGTCATGGCCTACAACTTCTTGCAATCGGTCCGCTTGATGAGCGACGCCTGCACTTCGTTTACCGAAAATTGCATCGTGGGGCTTGAGGCGCGCGAGGACAACATCAAGGCCGGACTTGAGCGTTCGCTGATGCTGGTGACGGCGCTCGCACCCACCATCGGCTACGACAACGCGGCAAAAATTGCCAAGTCTGCGCATAAAAAAGGAACCACGCTGCGCGAAGAAGCGGTGGGCGGGGGCTATGTCACGGACGCGCAATTCGATGCCGCCGTCCGGCCTGAAAAGATGCTCGGGCCGGAGTAGCGTTATGTGACGGGCAAAAAAATACTTGGCTTAGCCGTTGAATATTTTTTGAACATCTGAAGGCTGCGCATTGACAACTTCGTCGACGTCCAAGAGCGCAGAAAAAGCCGGATGGGCCAAAATGATTTCAAGGTCTTCATGCCATGACGCGGGATCTCCCACAATCCCGCCATTGCTAAAGCTTCGGATCTGAAATTCACCTACCGTTGTCTGTAGAAATGAATTGTACGACGAAAACCTCTCCCGCAAAGCGCCTGCGTCCGCATCCGGCACGGCAAAGCGGCCGCGAAACTGCGGGTAAGTCAGCGCTAAAGCACGCAAGCCCTCGTACATTTCTCCGTCGTGCCTCCCCAGAGAA
>JANNUW010000511.1:0-6340 GCA_031414095.1 Hyphomicrobium sp.
TCGAGGTCCTTGGCCCCCCGCCAACATCCGGCACGCGCGACGCGTTCCTGGAACTTATCATGGAAAAGGGCGCCAAGGGTTTCGGTGCCCTCAGAGACATGAAGGACGCGGACGAGAAGAACGGCATCAAGAACTACGAAAAAGTTTGGAAGTCCCTCCGCCAAGATGGCGCCTATGTCGAAGCGGGAGAGAACGACAACCTGATCGTGCAGAAGATCGAGGGCAACCCGAACGCGATCGGCATCTTTGGCTTTTCGTTTCTCGAAGAGAACAAGGACAAGATCAAGAGCATCCAGGTCGGTGGCATTGAAGCCACTTACGAGGCCATCGCGAATGGCACGTACCCCGGCTCGCGTTCACTCTTCATCTACGTAAAGAAGGCCCACGTAGGCGTCATCCCGGGTATTAAGGAGTTCCTTGCCGAGTACGTCGCGACCAAGACGATCGGTGAGGACGGCTACCTCGTCAAGAAGGGCTTGATTGCGATGCCCAAGGACGACCTGGAGAAGGCAGCGAAGAATGCGGCCGAGCTCACCCCGATCGCTGCCCCGGAGAAGTAAGACAACAGCTCGGCGATGAACGCTGCGGAGTGAAAGTCAGCCAGGCGGAGGCCGGGATCTTCCCCGACCTCCGCCTTTTTAGTTCTTAGCAGAACCAGTAGCCAATTATTATTTGCACTTGTTGAAGTCGGGGCGGCTGGGGGCGCAGAAACTGCCGCCATAGGGGCCCGGCAGCTGCTTACCATTAAATCTTGCCTTGACGACCTTGGACTTGGTGATTGTCAGGCGCGAATTAGGGCAGCCCGCCTTCGCAGCTGCAACGCAAGCCGCTTCCGAGTCGGCGCTATCTTCTTTGTCGCATGACTTCGAGCCACCGCACTTGCTGTAGGATTCGGCCTCCATGCCAGGGCAGGCGGTGCGGATGGTGTGGACGATGCATGTGCCGGCAAAAGCGGGCGATGAAACCAGCGGGCCAAACGATGTTAAAGTCAGGCCAGACAAGGCTGCGAGTAGGATGGTCTTTTTCATGAGCTTCCTCTTTCTTACAACTACGGAAGAGCCGCTGGTTCCGCGTTTGCCTCCCCCACGAGCCCCCGCAAGCTTGTGCGAAACGGACATTACAAGCAGATGACAAGATGGGCGGATAACAGCCTGGCCCTGCGCGCGAACTCTGGACCACCGCTTCGGTATCTTTGGCCTTGAGTCAAAACCAGTATTTGTTGAAAGCGGAGGTTCTCACCGGCAGAGCCGGCAACTTCCCGGCCCAAAATCACCGCGTACGTGAAACCACGCCGCCCATCCGGCACACCTCGTCCCACTCGTCGCTCGCGACGGGCTGGACGGACAGGCGGGAGTTGTTGACGAGGACCATGCCGCGGAGTTTTGGGTTGGCCTTGATGGCTTCCATGGTCACGGGGCTCGGGAACGGCGTCACGGCTTTGACGTCGACGCAGCTCCAGGCCCCGGTCGTGTCTGAGGCGTCGGGATGGGCCAACGCGATCACCTGGCAGATGCCGACAATCTCTTTGCCGATGTTGGAATGATAAAAGAACCCGCGGTCGCCGATCTGCATGGCGCGCATGTTGTTGCGCGCCTGATAGTTGCGCACGCCTTCCCAGGGCTCGCCCGCCTTGCCCTTGGCGACGAGCATGTCCCACGAGAATGCGTCGGGTTCGGATTTGAGGAGCCAGTATCCGGACGGCGGTGTTGCGGAGGCCGGTATGGCGCGTTGCTTCACAGCCTTTGCCGGCTTCACGGGCTTTACCGGTCTTGCTGGCTTCGCTGGCGGTTTCACTTCACCGCCTCGCGGATGTGATGGAAGAAGGTTTGCGCGGCGAGCTGCGGGTCGCTCGCTTGCGTAATCGGACGTCCGATGACGAGATGGTCCGCGCCCGCTTTGATGGCGTGGTCGGGCGTCATCACGCGTTCCTGATCGTCTGTCGTGCCGCCCGGCAGACGAATACCGGGCGTTACAATGAGAAAAGTTGGCGACGTGGCCGCGCGGATGCGAGCCGCCTCTTGGCCCGATGCGATGACGCCATCGAAGCCTGACTGGTACGCCAGTTGGGCGCGGTGAAGCACCAGATCGGCGGGTGTCATGTGTGATCCCTGCTGCCGGAGATCGTCGGCCGTCAAGTTCGTCATGACCGTCACGGCCAAAAGTTTGACCCGGTCTTTGCGCGGTGAATGAGCCCGGCCGGCCAAGGCCGAGCGCAGCGTTTTAGCGTCGTGCCCGTGGACCGTCAGGAAGTCGACGCCCAGTTCACCGGCATTGGCGACAGCGCGTTCGACGGTGTTGCCGATATCAAGAAGTTTCATATCGAGGAAGACGCGCTTGCCCTGCCTCCGCAAGTCGGCGGCGAGGTCGAGGCCGCCGGCAAAGAGCAGCTCAAGGCCGACTTTATAAAACGAAACCGTATCGCCCAGATCCGCAACCAAGCGGCGCGCTTCCTCGATCGTCGGCATGTCGAGCGCCACGATGAGCCGGTCTTTGGCCGAGTTCGACATGCGCGCTCTTTCCGTGTTGGCTCCGACTGATTGGGTGAGCCCGCGGGGGCGCTGTCACCTACCCATGCAGCACATGAGCGGCGCGGGCAAGCTTCTGGATGAGCGTTTTGAACTGTTCGTTGGCGTCTTTGCTTTTGAGATGGCCGTGCTCATCGTACGCGTCACTCGCGCGCGGGACAGCAAACTGGTCGGGTAAAACGAGCGCACCCAAACCTATTTCGAGCACGGTGCGAACGGTCGTCAGTCCGCGCAAGCCCCCCATGCCGCCCGGAGAAGATGACCCGAGTGCGAAGACCCGCGACTTGAACACCGGGACTTCCCCACCTTCGCTGCGGATGCGGCTCATCCAGTCGAGCGTATTCTTGAGGAGTGGTGTGATTGAAGCGTTGTATTCCGGACAGGCGATGAAGACGCCGTTGTGAATCCTCATGAGGGCTTCGAGCTTGCGGGCGTTGTCGGGCACGCCTTCGGTGTTTTCGAGGTCGGCATCGTAGAGCGGCATCGGATAGTCGCCGAGATCGGCAACGGTCGAGGCGATGCCGTTGGCCTCGGCGATGGTTGCGCCGAGCTTAGCCAAGCGCTTGTTGTGCGAGCCGTTGCGCGCGGAGCCTGCAAAAAATAACAGCTTGACCGATGACGTCATGAAAACTCCTGTCAGACAAGGATCAGGGACCGCGCTTCAGCTTGCGTCACCGCCGAAAAAGTCTTTGACGCGCGCAAAGAACCCGTGGCTTTCAGGGCTGGTGTCCTTGCGGCTCTCTTTTTCAAAGTCTTCCAGCAGCTGGCGTTGACGGCTCGTAAGATTTTTCGGTGTTTCGACATCGACTTGGATGAAGAGATCGCCCGTCACCTTCGAGCGCAACACCGGCATGCCTTTGCCTTTCAGGCGGAACTGCTTGCCGCTTTCAGTGCCGTCGGGGATTTTTACCCGCGTCGTTGCGCCTTCCAGCGTCGGAACATCGACCTGCCCGCCAAGTGCGGCGGTCGTCATCGAGATCGGCACCTTGCAAAACAGGTCTGAACCGTCGCGCTGGAAAAATTCGTGCGGCTTGATCGAGAGGAAAATATAAAGATCCCCGGCCGGTCCCCCGCGCAGTCCCGCTTCACCTTCACTGGCGAGCCGGATGCGCGTGCCGTCTTCGACGCCGGCTGGAATATTGACCGACAGCGTGCGTTCCTTGGTAACGCGCCCCGCGCCCGAGCAGGCACTGCACGGATCGTCGATCATTTCGCCGCGGCCCTGGCACGACGGGCACGTCCGCTCTATCGTAAAGAAGCCCTGACTGGCGCGCACTTTACCAGCGCCGCCACAGGTTGGGCAAGTTTTCGGTTTGGTACCGGGCTTGGCGCCCGTGCCCGAACAGACTTCGCAGCCGGCACTCGACGGCACCCGCAATTGCGCGGTCTTGCCGGTGTAGGCGTCCTGTAGCGAAACTTCGAGATTGTAGCGCAGATCGGCGCCGCGTTCGCGTCCCCCGCCGCGCGTGCGGCCACCGGGTTGGCCACCTTGGCCGCGGCGTCCGCCCATGAATTCGCCGAACAGGTCGTCGAAAATATCCGACATCGAAGACGCAAAGTCGGGTCCAAAGCCAGCCCCGCCGGGACCGCGGCTGCCCTGCGCCCCGTCGAACGCGGCATGGCCGAAGCGGTCATAGGCCGCTCGCTTTTGCGGATCCTTCAGTGCTTCGTACGCCTCATTGAGTTCTTTGAATTTTTGCTCGGAAGCGGAGTCGCCAGGATTTTTATCGGGATGATGTTCCTTGGCGAGCTTGCGGAAAGCGGATTTCAAATCCTGCTCGCTGGCGCCTTTGGCGACGCCCAGCGTTTCGTAGTAATCGCGCTTGGCCATGGGGCAGCGGTTCCAGTTGGCAGTGATACAAATTTAAGCGGGATCGGCCTGCAGTTACGCCAAAGGTAAAAGCCTTGTCGGCGACTTGCTCAGCCGCATGCAAAAATGGGAGACGGCTTTAGACACCCTCCCCCGGTTTGCACTGCGTACTAAATGCTGTCCGGCGGCCTGCCATCCACAAGGGACGGGGCCGCCGGACTGCACAACCGTTCAGGCACTCTTCTTGTCGTCTTTGACTTCTTCAAAGTCGGCGTCGACGACGTTGTCTTCGGCATCTTCGCCTTCATCGGCAGGCGGAGCACCGCCCGCGTCGCCACCCTTGGCACTATAGACCGCTTCACCGATTTTCATGGCAATCTGGGCAAGCGCTGCCGTTGCGGTCTTGATCTGTTCGGTTTCTTCGGACTGGATCGCCGTTTTGAGCGCTACGATCGCGGTTTCGACATCGCCCTTGGCTGCCGCTACGCCAGCGTTGGACGCGTGATCCTGCAACTGCTTTTCGGTCGAGTGGATGAGTGCTTCTGCCTGATTCTTGGCTTCAACGAGCTCGCGTTTGACCTTGTCGTCCGCCGCATGCTCCTCGGCATCCTTGACCATGCGCTGAATGTCAGCGTCGGACAGTCCGCCAGAGGCCTGGATACGGATCGACTGCTCCTTGGACGTTGCTTTGTCCTTGGCCGACACGTGCACGATGCCGTTGGCGTCGATGTCGAACGTGACTTCGACCTGAGGCATGCCGCGTGGCGCTGGCGGGATGCCAACGAGATCGAATTGGCCCAGCAGCTTGTTGTCGCTCGCCATTTCGCGCTCGCCTTGGCCGACGCGGATGGTGACCGCACTCTGGCCGTCTTCAGCGGTCGAGAAGACTTGGCTCTTCTTTGTAGGGATCGTGGTGTTACGATCGATTAGACGTGTGAAGACGCCGCCCAGCGTTTCAATGCCGAGTGACAAGGGCGTCACGTCGAGCAGCAGCACGTCCTTGACTTCGCCTTTGAGAACGCCGCCCTGAATCGCCGCGCCGACAGCCACCACTTCGTCAGGGTTGACGCCCTTGTGGGGCTCCTTGCCGAACAGTTCTTTGACGAGCTGCTGCACCTTGGGCATGCGAGTCATGCCGCCGACGAGAACGACTTCATCGATTTCAGCAGCCTTGAGGCCCGCATCCTTAATGGCCTGTTCGCACGGACCTTTGGTCTTCTGAATAAGGTCGTCGACAAGGTTCTCGAGCTTGGCGCGCGTCAGCTTCATGGTCAGATGCTTGGGGCCAGAGGCATCGGCAGTGATGAATGGCAGATTGATTTCCGTTTGCGCCGACGACGACAGCTCGATCTTTGCCTTTTCGGCAGCTTCCTTTAGGCGCTGCAACGCCAGCTTGTCGCCGCGCAGATCGATGCCGTTCGACTTCTTGAATTCATCGGCAAGGTAAGAGACGAGCTTCATATCGAAGTCTTCGCCGCCCAGGAACGTGTCGCCGTTGGTCGATTTGACTTCGAATACGCCGTCGCCGATTTCCAGAATGGAAATATCGAACGTGCCGCCGCCGAGATCGTAGACCGCGATCGTCTGGCTCTCTTTTTTCTTGTCTAAGCCGTATGCAAGCGCTGCAGCCGTCGGCTCGTTGATGATGCGCAACACTTCGAGGCCGGCAATACGGCCCGCGTCTTTGGTGGCCTGGCGCTGGGCGTCGTTGAAGTAGGCCGGAACTGTAATCACAGCCTGCGTGACAGTCTCGCCAAGCTTTGCCTCTGCGGTTTCCTTCATTTTTTGAAGGATGAAGGCCGAGATCTGCTGGGGCGAATACGGAGTACCGCCAGCTTCGACCCAGGCATCGCCATTGGGGCCTTTGACGATCTTGTAGGGGACAAGCTTCTTGTCCTTCTCGACCATCGGGTCGTCAAAGCGGCGGCCGATCAATCGCTTAATGGCAAATAAGGTGTTCGTCGGGTTGGTGACGCCCTGGCGCTTGGCGGGCAGCCCGACGAGG
>JANNUW010000512.1:0-1350 GCA_031414095.1 Hyphomicrobium sp.
CCGGCGTGCTGAAACGGCCAACAAAGCCAAGTCGCGCTTTCTCGCCACCATGAGCCACGAACTGCGCACGCCGCTCAACGCGATCATGGGCTTTTCGGAAGTCATGAAGGGCGAGATCATGGGTCCGCTGCAAAATCCGACTTACCGGGAATATGCCGGCAACATCCACGAGAGCGGCCGTCATCTGCTGCATCTCATTAATGAAATTCTTGTCTTGTCGCGCATTGAAGCGGGGCGCTACGAACTGCACGAGGAGCCGGTGCGGCTGTCAGATGTGGCTGAAGACAGTTTGCGGCTGTTGCGTTTAAAGGCGAGCAGTAAAGGTCTCGAGATCGTCGAGAACTTTCAGCCGGATCTGTCGCAGGTCTGGGTCGACCAGCGGGCCATTCGCCAGATCTGCCTCAACCTGCTGTCAAATGCGCTGAAGTTCACCCCCAAGGGCGGCACCATCACCATCACGGTCGAGGAGACGGCGGAAGGCGGCCAGTTGATCGCAGTCCGCGATACGGGCCCTGGAATTCCTGCCGACGAAATTCCCCGCGTGCTGCAGGCCTTCGGACAAGGTTCGCTCGCCCACGAAACGGCGGAAGGCGGCACCGGCCTCGGGCTGCCCATCGTGCAGAACTTGATTGAGCTTCACGGCGGCTCGTTCGAGCTTTTGTCGGAACTGCGGCGCGGAACCGAGGCCATCGTGCGTCTGCCCAAAACACGCGTGCTCAACAAGATGCCGCCGCTGCAGTCGCTCGGCCAGGAGCGACACCGGCAGAATGAAACGGCGGCCATTTCGGCGCGCCAGCCGCGTCTCAGGTCGGCAGGCGCGCGCGCGTCGGCTTGAGTTAAGTTACAGAAATAAAGCCATAAAACCGAATGCAAAATCCTGCGTGTCTCCAACTGGCCGCATTGTGGTCGCATGTCACCCGCCATACATGATACGGCGGCCGCCACGGCCCGCGAACCGGACAGCTTTATGGACAGCCCCTGCATCAAAGTTTGCGTCATCGATCCAGCCTCGGGGCTGTGCGAAGGTTGTGCGCGCTCGCTCAAGGAAATAGCGCAGTGGAGCCATTTTTCGCCTCAAGAGCGGCGCCGCCTCATGGGTGAATTGCCGAGCCGTAAAGCGCTCATGTCGCCTACGCAGGCGGGGTAGCGAAATGCTGGGCTGGTTACTCGCTGTACTCGCAGCGCTCGTGGGATTGTTCTTATATTTGGGTAGCGGCCAGCTCGATGCCGACACCAACGAATACATGGGTCGCGTGGTCTACGCGGTCACACTGGGCGCCATGGCCGTGCTGTTGCTGTTTTCGATTGCGGGCGACTACCGCGGGCGCTGGGGCAAAGCCGCGCGCCACG
>JANNUW010000513.1:0-5686 GCA_031414095.1 Hyphomicrobium sp.
GCAGCACCTTCAGAGCCCGCCGTTGTTCCCTCGATCATCAATACGGATGCAGCCGCGCAGGTCACGGTAGCCGAACCTTCGATGACGCCTGAGACGAGCGCAGCCGGTCCGGCTGTCGCCGAGGTCGAGACGCCCGCGGCCGCAGAGGCGCCTGTTATGCCCGCGCCACAAGCGGCAGCGCCGGTCGAAGCGCCTGCCGTCGCGGATGCGACGCCAACGCCTGCCCAATCGGTGTCTTCAGACTCTGCGCCTGAGCCGTCCCCCGAGAAGGCACCCGGCGCCGCGGCTGATATGAAGGTCGCCGAACTGACCAAGGCGGAGGTACCCGCGCCGGCCGCCGCCGCACCCGCTCCTAGTGCGGCTAGCCGCAACGATGCTGTTGTGAATATTGAAGCTGCCGATGCCGAGATGGCGGCTGCCATAGCTACGGCGCGCGCCAACCTGCCGGAATTCTGGTCGAAGCTCGAACAGCCGTCGGCCAACGAAAGCGATTTCTCTTTGAAAGTCGCCATCGAAGGCCGCAACGCCAAAGATGTCGAGCACTTCTGGCTGACGAACATCGCGCGCAAGGACGGCAAAATCACCGGCGTCATCAGCAATGATCCGACAACCGTAAAGTCGGTTCGCCGTGGTCAGACTTACACCATCAAGGTGGAAAAAATTTCTGACTGGCTCTATAAACGCAACGGCAAAATGGTCGGCAACGAGACGATGCGCCCGTTGTTGAAACGACTGCCCGCCCAGCAGGCGGCGAGCTATCGCGAGATGTACGAAAAGCCCTGATCGAGATCGAGCCGCGCGTGCGCAGGGGGTGTCTGATCCGGCGGATCAGGCACCAACGCAACACCCGTCACTTGTTGATTAAAAACATGACTTCGGCATACGTGCGGACTTTGTAAACGAGGCCGTCGCGGATCAGGTACAGCCATTCCAGCTTACGGCTTTTGGCGAGGTCGTCGGGCGTCACGGATTCCAAAGCCTGATAATTCTGCCGCTCAAAAATTTGAGCGCTGTCTTTACCGCCGGCGCCGAGCGCGTCCCAACCTTTCTGATCCGGCAGCCAGCGCTGCGCGCCGCGGTGAAAGACAACGTCGTTGAGCGCCGAGGGGGGCAACTCGCCGCGTTTGATATATTCCAGCACTGTTTCAACAAAGCCGATCTGCACAAGGCCCGAGCAGATGAACTCGCTCGGCGGGCTCCATTCCTTGTCCTTGTATTTTTCCAGCGTCTTTTCGCGCTGGCTCTTGTCGCCGGTTTCCTTGTTCATCTTGTTTTGCACGCCAAACCAAAGCGTGCGAGTGATACGGCCGATCGCCCAAAAATTGTACGACGCCTTGATCTTATCGAGCAGCAAGCCCCGGACGCGGGCCTGTTTGGGCTCATCGAACCATTTGCCCTTGAAGCGTTTGATGGCGATGAACGAGCTCTTGTCGCTGGCGTAGTCGCGCAAATTCGTGAGGTCGACGCCGCTGGTCCCGGCTTCAATGACAAACGTATTGCCGATGCCGGGTTCTTGGCCCGGCCGATTGAAGACGAGAGCTGCGTGCGAGAATGGCGAATTGGTCGCCCAGCGAATGACGGACGATGATAAATCCCAGTCGCGCCGCGTCAGTACGACATCGGAGCGGTCGAGGTAATTGCCCGCCAAAAAATTATCGAGCGGCATCGGCCAGCTTTCCGCCGCCGTCGGCGCGCCGGGACTACCGCTGGATGGCGGGAGCTTTGAACTCAGCGCATGAGCGGCACCCGCGATGCCGGCGAACGCCGCGCACAGCGCGAGCAGATGAGAGTGGCGTTTGATCATGTCCCGTGTCCCGCTATTGTCGTTCGGCCGTGCGACTGCCTAAAGTTTTTTAGCTGCGCGCACCGCAGTTTTCTGGTGGTCCATGCCGTCATCCCGGCGAAGGCCAGGACCCGGCGAGATTCAAAAAGCTTTTTCGTTAGAGTTTTTGGCTCGAGTAGAGTCACCGGATCCCGGCCTTCGCCGGGATGACGGTGATTAGATAGGCGATGCCTGGGTGCCTAGCCTCAGCGTCACAATACTAGCATCCACAGGCGGGCAACAGTTTGCTCAACTCGTCAAAGCAGCGCGTATTTTTTCAGCGTGCGCGGCAAGCACTTCGGGCTTCTCCATGCCGCCGGCATGGGCCCGGACACTGGTGCCC
Organism: Hyphomicrobium sp.; assembly: GCA_031414095.1. Classification (GTDB taxonomy): domain Bacteria; phylum Pseudomonadota; class Alphaproteobacteria; order Rhizobiales; family Hyphomicrobiaceae; genus JANNFX01. Next base: position 2,166 of record JANNUW010000513.1, read on the forward strand.
TCGTGGCGCGGAATGACATGAAAGTGCAGATGAAACACCGATTGCCCACCCGCTGCTTCGTTGTATTGGATGACTTGGATGCCGTCTGCTGTAAAGGCCGTTTTGACGGCTTTGGCAAGCTTTTGCACCACGGGCAATGCGCGCGCCAGCACGGCAGGTTCGGCATCGAGGAGATTGCGCGATGCGGTTTTGGGAACCACGAGCGTGTGACCCGGCGCCTGTGGCATGGCATCCATAAACGCCACAAACCCGTCGTCCTCGTAGACTTTGTGTGAGGGGATTTCGCCACGCAGGATTTTTGCGATGATGTTGCTTTCGTCGTAGGCCATTTCCGTCTCCCCGCAACTTTGAGATGCTTGGTTAGAGGGCAGCGGGTGGCGCCCGTCAAGGGCCGTTCAATCCTGCTCGTCGACAACTATTTTTTTGAAGGGCCCGAGTTGTGTCAAGAAATCGGCGGTTTGTGAAACTTCGAGCCGTTCCTGTTCGAGATAGGACGCCACCGCCTGCGCGAGGCCAGGATCGGCGAACCAGTGCACCGAATAGGTCGCCGCTGGCAGATAGCCTCGTGCCAATTTATGCTGGCCTTGCGCTCCAGCCTCGACGCGTGCGAGACCGTGCGCGATGGCCCAGTCTATCGCCTGATAATAGCAAACTTCAAAATGCAGGCTGGCATGGTGTTCGGTGGCACCCCAATAGCGCCCAAACAGGCAATCGCCGCCGATCATATTGAGCGCCCCGGCGATGTAGTCGTCTCCCCGTTTGACCATAACCAGAAGGCAGCGCTGGCTCATGGCCTGGCCGAGCTCTGAAAAAAAATTGCGATTGAGATACGGCCTTCCCCACTTCCGGTTGCTCGTATCGCTGTAGAATTCGAAGAAGTGATCCCAGTGCGCTTCCGTGATGCCGGTGCCCGTCAAGTGCTCGATCGTCAGCCCATCCGACAAAGCCTCACTGCGTTCTTTGCGGATAGCCTTGCGCTTGCGCGAGGCCAGGGTCGCCAGAAAATCGTCGAAGCATTTAAATCCATCGTTGTGCCAATGGAATTGCTGACCGGTGCGCTGCAAAAGGCCGAGCGAGCCTAGTAACTCCCACTGCGGCCGATCGAGAAACGTGACATGCAGCGATGAGCACTCGAGCTTGGTCGCGAGTTGAACGGCGCCCATCACGAGTGTTTTCGTCGTCGTGCTGCTGTCTTGCCCCGGCTTCAAGAGAAGTCGCGGCCCCGGCACAGGACTGAACGGAACAGCGCACTGGAGTTTGGGATAGTAACTGCCGCCGGCGCGGTGCAGCGCATCGGCAAAGGCGTGGTCGAAGACGTATTCGCCCTGGCTGTGGGTCTTGACGTAAAGCGGCATGCAGCCCGCAATCCCACCCCGCGCGTCGTCTACAACGAGATGCTGAGGGTGCCAACCGGTTTTGGAGCCGATGCATCCGGCGGCCTCGAGCGCGGCTAAAAAAGCGTGTGAAATAAATGGGTTGTAGCGCGCTAGATCGGGATTAGCGCAGGCATCCCAAGCCGCGGCGTTGAGGTGCGAGATGCTAGACTCGACTTTTATCACCCGCGCCTGCGCCATCTACTCCAACGCCGTGAACCTGTAAAAAGGCTAGCCCAATTTCACACTACGGCTTTGTGGCGCAAACGGGTCAACCCGAATAGGGGGCAAGAGTCTGGGGCCCTTAGGTCGCGGTTACCAAGCTTTCATGTGCGGCACCACTCGATCATGCAAATGTAGCGTCCAAATCCTCGCGATTACGTATAGAGAGGGAACGCGATGTTCTCTGGGGAGCCTTTTTCCAAATGAAAAATTTTGTCACCGCTCTTGTTGCGGCCCTTCTCCTTATGCTGCCGGCCGGCGCGATCGCCCGTTCGCCTGATCTGGCGGACGCGTGGAACGGCGCTGAGATCAACTGGCGAACGATGCAGGGCGGCGTCAAAGAAGCAACCTCCACAGGCAAAACTGTGGTCTTGGTTTTTCATGCCTCGTGGTGCTCGGCGTGTAAGAAATATCGCGAGGTGTTCAAAGATCCCGCCATCGTGGAAGCGACGCGCAGCTATGTGATGGTGCTCGTCGATGTCGACAAAGACCCGACCGCGAATGGCGCTTTCGCGCCCGACGGAACCTATGTGCCGCGCACCCTTTTTATCACGCCTGAAGGTGACGTGCGTTCGGACCTCGTGGGCAAGACAGATCCCGAGCATCCCCACACCATCGACATCACCGGGCCGGGAGAATTGTTGTCGCTATTGAAACGCGGCCTGCCCGATGGTCAAGAGCAAGGCAAGCCGGTTTTGAAAGATCAGGGCCAGCAGGCCACGCGGTAGCGATCGAGTTTCTTGATGTCCACCGCAACCATCTTCATGTATTGCGAGCGCGGCCGCGACGCTTCCTTCTGGGCCGAGCCGCTCAATGCCGTTTCCAATGCTGCCTTTGTGATGGCGGGCGTCGCGTGTATCTATTTGATTGCGCGATCAGACCCTGAAACGCGCGCCGCGCCCGGACCGGCGACGCGTGCAAAGCTGAACGAAATGTGGGCGGAGACAAGCTTTGCGGCCCTGCTAATCACGATTGGCATAGGCAGTTTCCTATTCCACACGTTTGCGACTGAGTGGGCAATCATCGCCGATGTCGCCCCCATCGGCCTGTTCATGATCCTATACTGCGGTTATGCCCTGCGGCGCTTTTTGGGCTGGCGTCCACTTCTCGTGGTCGTCGCCCTCACCGGCTTCGCGATGACGTTGCGATCGGCCGGCAGCATTCCGTGCTCGCCCGATCTGCTGCCGATTACGGCGGCTGCCGGCCGGCCGTGTCTCAATGGCTCGCTCGCCTATTCGCCGGCGTTAGTGGCGCTGCTGCTTTTGGGCTTGGGGCTGACAGCAATGCGCCACGCGGCCGGCGCGCGTGTCCTGACGGCCGCTCTCATATTTGCGGTGGCATTTACCGCACGCACGCTGGATTTCGAGTGGTGCGCCGCGACGCGCGTGCTCGGCGCTGTGCGCGGAACGCACGTGATCTGGCACATCTTGAACGCGGTCGTGCTGTATCTGCTCGTCAGCGCGGCCATTATTCACGGTGTCCGCACACGTCCCCCAGTTTAAGTCCTAACAGTTGCGCAGGCCGACGGCGCATTGCATAAGACGCGGCGGACGCTGCGGACGTGGTGGAATGGTAGACACACAAGACTTAAAATCTTGAGGGGGCAACCCCGTGCGGGTTCGAGTCCCGCCGTCCGCACCAATGAAATCAATGGGTTATGAGCGTTCCGGTTTGTTCTCTGTTCCCGCTATATTCCGTCTAGCAACTCTCTAGCAACTTCGCAGTTGCGCGAACGTTCTGGAACATGCGCAACATCGAGCAACTCCGCAGCAAGTGCGGGTGGGCCGGTGCAAAGGACCTCGAAAATCGTGAATGGGCTGGCGGTGGCACTGATTGAGGCCAGACCGGCACCGCGAGTTTGCTCGGGAAGAAATATACACAAGCCGACATTCGTCGGCCCACGTTGCCCCGGGTCGGTTGCTGTCG
>JANNUW010000514.1:0-6419 GCA_031414095.1 Hyphomicrobium sp.
CAAGGCGAAAGTTTCTTGAAAAAGCCGAGAACCCGTGAACGCCTCAGCTGCTGGCGAATAACCACCTGGCCCTCCGCATCAATGCCGTGAACCTGGAAAATCGACTTCGCAATGTCGAGACCGATCGTTGTAACTGCTTGCATGTCTAGCTCCTCCGAATCATGGTCACCTCATCGGCAACCGACCCTATGATGTTTGCACGTCATGTGGAGGAGCCGTCCACAGCATCAACAGCGGAGGTGCCTTGAGAACAAAAATTAGCGTTTCAAAGTCAATAGAGCTGAGAAATCGTCATCTAATCTTGTCGTTTTTGTAGATCGTCGCTACTTGGAGGCCTAGAAAGCAATTTTACCGCCAATGACTCTTTAAATCGATTTGAGGGGCTGCCCAGAGTAGCGCCGGGCTCTCAGGAGATTGCGCGACATTCGTCCCAACCATCTATTAAAAGGCGAAACTTGCACTCAGCCGCGGCTCCTCATCCGAGAAACCGTTTCGCCGCTGCGGCAACGAGATCAGGGGGAACGATGTGACCACCGTCGAACTCCCGATAGTCCACGTCATACCCTGCTTCTCCGAGTTCCTTGGCAATCCGGCGCCCGCCGCTTTCGACCGGTAGAACAGTGTCCTTGTCGCCGTGACTGATGAAGATCCGAGGCTTGCCGATTCTATACGCGGGCTCGGCGAAGCCTGGCGAGAAGGCGAGAATGTCTCCAAACAGATCGCCATTCATGAGCCCCACAGAGAGAGCATAGGATGCACCGTCTGAGAAGCCGGCTATGGCAACGCGGTTTGCGTCGATCGTGAACCGCCCAAAGGTCATTTCAAGAGCGCGATCGATAAACTCGATGTCAGGCCCGTAAGCGCCTTCCAGGATATCCCATGAGTCACTTGCCTGAGACTCGGGCGCCAATACGATGACGCCAAGCTCATCTGCAACAGCCTGAAGCATGGGGACGACCTCTCTCGCAGCGCCTTCTGCGCCGTGCAGCATGACGATGAGCGGGTGCCGACTATCCTCAGGTAGATAGGGCGGGACGTAGAAAAGTCCATCGCGGTTGGTGCCAAGACGAATGTCATAGGTACCGGGGCCAGCCTCCCAAGCCTTTGCCGCAACACCTGGACGGGCCTTGAGCCGTCCGTCGGCCCAAGCGGAAGTGGCATTGGAAGTGGAGTTGTGCGTCATTATCAGGAGAGTGGCACTTCCCGTCAGAAGACAGCGCCGTGTCAATTTGGCCGCTATGGTTCTGCTCTTTGCCGGATGTTGGATCATGCGGATTGTTGGATATCAGATCGTGCCGAGTTCAGTTGACTTACAATCTAAACACAGGACCTTCAAGGCGCGAACGACAGGCTGGAGAACCCCCATTGAGTGGTCCGGTTCAATTGTTAGTACGTAATGCGCCTCAGGGTCAAACGCTGACAAATTGCCAAGACGGAGGTCCGTCGGCTTTGCGCCAAGACCGGTCATGAAAACCGGCTAGAAGACGATGTTCTTCACTATCGCATGAGCGGGCGTTTGGCCCTCAATGCAAATTCCGATTTGAATGCCGTTTTCACACAGCCTCAGCCGACCACCAATAATCGAAGGCAGGATGCATCGCAAAGGAAAATGGCCATTGCCCGGCAGTTCAAGCTTTTCTGGTGGAAAAGTCCACGACGACTTCACCAGAGACAGGATCGGTCACGCCGAGCCCGCCGCCGAGGTCTTCCAGCATGCCACGGAATTGGTCAAGGAGTGGGGTCATCTTCGGCCGTGCCGCGACGATGCTGTCGAACTTGTCCCACTTGCCGACCAGACAGTAGGTGCGGTCACCTGTCTTTATCAACGCGCCGTCGATCATGCCCGGAAGATTCTCGATATTGCGGTGGGCCTCGACGAACTTCTGTTCCTGGCCCGGCTTCACTTTGAAACGCACGACATTGTAAGCGGTCATGGTAACCTCCCAGATCATGGCTAAACCGACATCCACCGGATGACCGGCTTGCTGAGATCGAGCTTGGCGCATAAGGGCGTCATTGACAAGACCGGACCACGCAGTAATGGCGGCCGTGTGCCAAAGCCGCGACGTTACATGCGGTTCATCAGTGTAGGTCGATTGTCATCCACCCTATGTCGGCTTACCCCACACTTGCAGACAAGGTATCTGCGAGCGCAACAAGTGCTTTGGGCCAACAAGAGACATCCGGGCACTTGTGCAGCTGTGGCGATCTGACCCGTTCCAATTCTTTTCTTTGGCATCTCCTTTCCGGTTGAATGCTCATGTCGTCTGGTTCAGAAAAAGCCGGTCAGGTCACATTGACAAATGGTGGCGTCAGGTAGAAGGTTTCTTTGCTCTAACAGGCTGCTGAAAAACTGTTTTTGGTGCCTACTTTTGGCTTTTTGATTCCGATTTGTTCGCGGTTCGATTCCAGTCTGTACTCAACTTTGCGCCTACATTTGATCTGCATCGAGAGTTTTGCAGCAGCCTGCTAGAGTGCAATTCGGTGACGGGAAGCAACCGAACGATGCGAACGTTCTTTTTGGCAATTTCGGTAATTGTCGCGTCTGTGGCCGGCATGGTCATCGGATTAATATTTAATGGGCATCTTCGGCTTCAACAGGTGATTTACGTTGACGGACAACTCGTCGATATGACGAGCGTTGATGCTTTGAAGGCGGCATTTGAAACAGGACGCGTGGTATGGAAGTCACGATATGGACAGATTGAGTTGCCTGGCTGGTACTATTCATGGGCTGTGCCGCTTGCATTTGGCGTTGTTGCAGCGCTTATAGCGTTTGTAATATTTGGCTTTCTGGTACGCAATTCAGTCACTGGAAAGCGTGATAACAATAACTACCCATGATAGGATCTCATACTGCCTGATCCCATACCTTGACATTCCCTACGAGTTTGCGCTCGTATGTTTGTAGATTGTGGGTAGACATTCATAATGAGACAATGGTTTATTTTCAACGCCCTGCGTCCGTTTATCGCAGCGGCCGCGATGATTTTTGTCCTAATCGACTTCGTCTTGGCTTCCGATATACAAGGGTTGACGCTTACCGGAGCCAACAACCTCGAACTCGTTGAACACCCAGTGCCATCTGAAGGATTAGCAATTAGCTTTCCGGCTGAATGGACACCAACAACTGCGGTCCGAAATGAAGTAATATTCTACATAGGTTATATCGGAGATGTTCCTGCTGGGTGCCACGTTAGAATTTCCGAAATTCCTAATTTGGAGTTGGTTGATCCAGATGCTTTTTTTGCGGAAAATGACGAACGGGCATTCAAAAAACTCAGCACAATCTCAATGCCGGATATTGTCATTCACTTGTATGACTTTGGGTATTTGGGAACGCGTAAAGCGAGGAGAATGATTTATTCAGGTACCGACGAGGGAAATAAGATGGGATTTTTGGTTTACCAAACCCTCAATACTAACAAGATCGTCACACTTACGTGTATCTCTAGACAAGAATATTTTGCATTGACTTATGGTGAATTGGACCAGATTGCCTATTCTTTCCGGTTCATAAATTGAAGTGGCCATTGTTTCTGTGGGCGGGGTGTTTTTCATCACCATGAGCGGCGGTCAAGCAAGAGGCTCAGCTGATCTCGTCATCCAGATGTTTGTATTGGGCATTCAGTAAACAAACTCGAGCGCAGGTAGCCGGGAAAAGCCGGACATTCAGTAATGACTACGCGTTGCCTGTCTGAATGAAGTCGTACATGTGATCTGTATCGACCAGGTTGAGCTCAACTTTCCAGATGTGAAGATGTAGGAAAACAAGCGGTGACCACTTTTTAAAGTTTTAAGCCAGTTTCCTCCGCCAAACTTGGCGGAACTTGGCGGAAACTTGGCGGAAGAGAGGTGTTTGTTCCGTTCTTGTTCGTCTTTTGCAGTGCGGGAAAGCACTCGAAAATCACTGAAGCAAGTATGCCAAAAATCGAAATTTTCGACCAAGGAATATCCGTATTGCAGACGCATGGGATGCAGTTTTACTGACCAGTGATCTTAGCACTTGTTCAGTAAGTCTCTGAAAACATGATACTGTTCTCAATCTTCAATCAGTCACCGCAAATGGTGAACCCTGCTTCTCTTGTTGCTTGCGTTGGCAATTTGCACACTCTATAGAGCTCCCACTGCAGTCTCAGTGGGTGGTTAGCTCAGCGGTAGAGCACTACCTTGACATGGTAGGGGCCACAGGTTCGATCCCTGTACCGCCCACCACTGTTTCTTAATGAGTTCAGATAGATAAGACAAATGAGCTGTCGGCGTGTCGCTGCTTTTTTGCCGGACTTGGCGGAAGCTTGGCGGAAGAATGCGAATGAATGCAGAACAAACGTTCGCATTTCGGTCGCTGACATTGACTAAATTCAGGGTTGGTGATTTGTCGATTTGATTGTCTGATGATCATCAGCCCTCACTTCAGCGGCAGGATCTGGCAGACGCTAATCCCGGGTTTATTGACCGAGTGTTGTCGAGGACTGTCAGACCGCCAAGAGCCCTTCGTTGCTTCACGCTCATGGGAACAAGAGGACGATCTGTTAGTTGGTCCAGCTTCTCAAGAATGAGGCTCGTTGCTCTGGCACATTCCCGCAAATATTCTGGATCATGTGTCTCGTACCATGACGTGGCATCGCGTCTGCTATGACCGAGCCAAAGGCTGCGTTGTTCCCGGTCTACACGAACCTCTGCAAGCCCACGAACGCGCGTCGCCATAAAATGGCGGAACGTGTACCGCGTGATGCGGTTTATTCCAGACTTCTCAGCGGCAGCGATCGCTTCGCGGAGAGGCGTCGTATTTTTGTCCCGTGCGAACCTGAACAGGTCATCGATTTGTGTCTTGGTTAAACCGTGACGGGTAAGCATCCACTTGACGGAACGTCGGTTGAATTGAGCTTTGATGTAGGTAACGGATCGCCTGACCGGTCTATCATTGTCATCATCGATATGATTTCGCGCCTGATATGAAAGTGGCCTATCTTCGCCCCAATGTTCCAGCCATCCCCGAAGGTTCTCGGTTAGCCGGATAATTGGACGACGCTTTTTGGTTTGCTTGCGAGATGGGGGATTGAGGTCAATCAGACTGTGTTCAAAGTCCACCTGCGCACGCACGGATAGATCAAGGATTGCTTCTGGACGCGCCCAAGTATTCAATGCGATGATGTCATATCTGCGTAGCGTCTCGCTCGCTTCCATACCAAGCAAGGATGCCAGATCCTCAAAAGTTGGGACATAGTCGCGGGGCTTTGGTTCCGGACGCTCAGTGATCTCAGCGATCCATTTAGTGTCGAAACAAACTTCAGGCATGAACTTCAAAAGTCGTGCCTCCTGAAGCTGCCCATCGGGCAATTTTTGAATAGCTGTCTTTGTCGCAAACCGACATGCGGCTGCAATGACAGAGAGGTTCCGCGCGATATAAGACGGCGTATGATTATACTTCTCCACCGCCCATAGCGCGAAACGGGCTTGGAAGGATTTGGTGAATTGTCCGACCTTTGCTTCCGGACCAAAACCACATTCCTTTTCCAAAAAAGCCATGACCAGTTCACCCGCTCGCCGTGCTGCATGTCCCGAGGGACGCTTGTCTGAATGGGTTTCAAAATAATGAGTGAGCACGAGTACAAGCATAACAGCTTCTGGGTCGCGCGGGTCCGGCCCGGCATTCTTTGTGACGAGTACAGCTAGGAGCCGCTTCGCCTCTTCGATATCCGCTGTCTTAAGGCTTCTGCGCCTAACTTCTCCATTTCGGGCGTCATACCAGAAACGGTAATAGAGGGAACTACCGCCGACGCGGCCAATCCATTGTCCGCCCATTTCGAAGAGCTTATGCGTTGACATAATGGCCCAGTCTCCTTTTGGTGAAGCCAATCCATCAAATCGCGTTCCGAAATGAGGCGTTTTCGTCCTTTGTGAATGTGCCGGATTTGGCCCGCTCGTGCAGCGCGACGCAGCTCAATCGCCGTAAATAATTGAGGCCAGCGTTGTGCAGCAGACTCCAACGTCATGAGTTCGTCAAGTCTGAAATTGAACTGGGTGTCCATGAGCGCGCGACCGAAACAGTTTTTTCTCTGCTACAAGTCGCTCTTGTTCGGTGTTCGTGCAATTGGAAAAGCCGAGACAATCCGTGCGTAAGGAAAGTGAAAGCTGTTGAAATTTTCAATTTTCGCGTCGAGTTTACTCGGGGAACGGTCGATATTGACGGCCATTTTTTTGGATCACGTGTGCGCACGGTGTGCAGTAAGGAAATGTGTGCTTCGTGATTGAACGTGTTGTTTCGTGTAGATAAGAATTGCGGATATTAATCTTGCTCATACAACTCTTGCATGAGAATTCTCAGTGTTTCACAGGCATTCTCCCATTCAGCCCAATGATGGATAGAAATGACAATGTAATGAAATCAATAAGTTAAAAGCCGTCGTGTACGCTAC